>PIVS01000526.1 GCA_003353855.1 Desulfobacteraceae bacterium | reverse complement strand
CCGATACCGATTCCTTTGGTTTTTGTTGTGTGGAAAGGCTCAAACAGAAGCATTCTTTTATCAGGGGAAATGCCCCCTCCCGAGTCTGAAACCGATACCAGGGGACCTTTGGGATTATCAGACCTGGTGGATATGGTAATGGCGGGTGATCCGGTGGGCGATCCAACCGCCTGATCATCCATTTCATCCAAAGCATTGGTCACCAGATTAATCAATACCTGCTGTATCTGGATTAAATCACCTTGAACCATTGGAAGATCCGGGTGCAGGTCCAGTGTTATGGAGGCGTTTCGTATAACTATTTCACTGTTAATAAGGCCCAAGACTTCTTTGATGACCGAATTGATTTGAATGGATTCCCAGTGTGTACTTCTTTTTTTTACCAATTTTCTCAGGCGATTTATCACTTCTGACGCCCTCTTATTATCTGCAACAATACCCTGAAGTGCTTTTTTTACAGGGGGGTATTCAGGCGGGTCCATCTCCATGAAACGGAGCGCCGCCTGTGCATAACTTCGCATCGCTGCAAGGGGCTGGTTGATCTCGTGGGCCAGAGCGGAGGTCAGAGCGCTGATGGTGACAACACGGTCCATGTGCGCCAATTCGGACTGGAGCTGGCGTGTTTCTGCTTTATAAAACTCTCTTTCCGTGACATCACGGTTACTGACTCGAACACCTTGGTCATTCCCCCGGCGGTCTGATACCGTTTGGCAGACATGTTCGATCCAGCGAATTTCTCCATCCGGTCTTTGGATACGAAATTGAATGGCGGTTTTTTCTCCCATTTGGACACCGCATTTATGCTCATTCCAGACCTTTTTATCTCCGGGTAAAATGAGATCCTGCAGGAGAGAGGGGCTTTTCAGGAACTCCTGATTCGTGTGACCACAGATACGCTTGCAGGAAGGGGAGACATACTGCAATGTGCCGTCGGGATTTTCCCAGTATTCCCAGTCAAAGGTATAATCCGCAACGGTTCGGTATTTTTGCTCCGTGAGCATCATTTCTTTTTCTGCCTGGCGGCGTATCCGCCGCTGGTACACTAAATAGAAAATTGCCAGGGTCTGGAATAAAATCATCAGGAAAACACCAATGATATTCCATTTGTATCTATCCCAACCGGAGCGTTCTTTGAACATTACAATGCTGCCCGGAGGAAGCCTGTGACCGAGGATAGACCAGCGCCTGAGCTGACGCCAATCGAACATATAGGATAACTTGTTGGTCTGTGTGATGGGAATGTCCCGGGGCTTTTCGCCCTTTAAGATTCGAAGGCCAAGTTCAGCTGACCCTTTCCCCTCTTTTTCAAAACTGATTACATGACCGCCGACAATACCCGTCCCCATACATACATCCCAGAACGTGTAGATCGGAGCTGGGGATGCCTGGGATATAAGCGTCAGAGATTCAATGCCGACAAACTCCTTGCCAGCGCCATCCACAAGAACCGGCAGGGAAATGACAATGGTTTTAGGCGGCAGCTTTTCCACCTTTTCAAGGATATTTTCCATGGAAAGTCCTGTCAAATAGGTGAAATTATAACTCTCTTCATAGGCCTTGTACGCTTTCCTGCAACTGGCGAGCCATCTTTGAACCACCGGCCCCGTCCCTGCGACAATGACAACATTGCGGGTATCTTTGTGCAAATTGAGAGCCAACTCAAGGGTGCCCCTATAATCGATATCGGTTAACTGGCCGGTGATGTTGGATCGCAGTTTCCGGCTGTCAATGAATTGGCTTTCAACACCGGCAAAAACAATGGGTATTCCGGGAAAAAGCGTCTCTCCGTATTTGAGCATTAAATCAACGGATGAATTGAGCACCGGGATAATGAGGTCGGGCTTTGGGTTTGAATACTTGTGCCGGTATAGCTCAAGCAGCAGCTCAACATGTTTTTCATCTCCAAAATGGGTAAGGTCAAGATGTTCGATGTTGATTATGGGGATGGTGGTTTTATTCTTTTCGAAAACGGATCGGATTCCCTTGTCCCACTGGGAAGCCACCGGCAGGGTCGGCCTGAATGAAAAAAGGACGAGGATTTTTTTGCGCTCGCTTTGCTGAGATCCCAGGGCAGGAAAATTAAGAAACAATAATATTATTAAAAAACAAAGCAGCACTTTCCCTATAGGATGCATAGATTTTTTCCAACGAGTCAGAGCCCAAACATAAGTTTTATGGGCATTTAGGGCAATTGAATCTCTTCGTTACCATCACACCATCGTGACACATCACCTTCGTATGGCTGGCCTTCCTCCCTTGCATAATCATACCTTATATGACCGTTGTCACATTTGATTTGAATTTTTTGGTGTGCGGGGATTTTTCCTTCCCATATGGGGTCTCCCCGGTCACCGTCGGCATTGGCCTGGTATACAATCACCCAGATGTCGTCCTGAACCGGTGCGCTTAACCAGCAGATAAATTCCTCTGCCGCCACCTGGGAACCCAGGGATAGAAAAAAGAGGACAACAATAGTTAAAATCTTATGTTGGAGATGACCCATGATAAACTCCTCAATTAAGTAAAATTTAAGTTAAAATAGGATCCGGTTTTTTTGACTTTCAGTATTCAGGCAGGTTAGCATTGCCCCCCACAAAAATCAATCTGCTCCAGGTAATTTAATCAGGAAGTTTTATTGTTTCATAGTTTCTAAAAATTCTTGAAATTCTCTGGAGTTCCGAAGAAGGTTTCTTGCGGACTCATAAAGCATATCCACCTGCTCATTAGGGAGCGTAAGGCTGGTGGCCATATTATTGAAACTTTTACGAACTTTTGAGTTGGGGATATCGTTAAATTTCAATTCAATAAAATGACAGATGACCGGCTGGTCTTTACCTGAAATCATTGTCACGGTGTTCTTGAATAATTTTTCTGCCTGGGAGATGGTTTCCAGGCTGTACCGGGACAGCAGGTTGTAAGTTACAGCACCCACTACATCCTCAGCCGACGGTGAGGCCGGGCTTAGTTCCATGGGCATAGACTTCTCGGTTTCTGCATTAACAACGATCATTACAAAATGCCTGGGCAATTTAACCGGATCTGTTTCTACCCCTCCTGATTTTTTACCGGCGTCTCTCCTCAAAAGGATGTGGGAAAATATTGATCTAAACCCCAAATTGTCCGAGATTCCGCCGTCCACCAGGTGAATATATTTTCGCCGGTCTTTTTCAAGGTATGAAGATATATCTTTTGCCAAAACCCGGAGTCTGATATCCTTGGTCTCATCATCTTGAACGGCGTCAATGGAATCTGGTAAGTCGACCTGGCAATCGGGATAATTTTTCAGTGTAATGGGAGGGAAAACCACAGGGACAGCCGAGGAAGCGGCCACTGCCGTTGCCACTTTATATTCGGATAAATCCGAACATAATAAATCAAAGGAGTCCTGGGTAAAAACAAAGGGCTGGCCAGTACCCAGATCCGTTGCATTAATATGGACGGATGGGCCTTCACCTGACATCATGTCGCCGAATGTCATCCCTTTGAAAATAGTTTTATCATAG
>PIVS01001054.1 GCA_003353855.1 Desulfobacteraceae bacterium | reverse complement strand
ATTTCTTCCAATACCGGAACCCCCCTGGTGCTCCAGAATGATTCAAAGGCTGGTCAGTCCTTTAAACGGATTGCCCGCCGTCTCAATGGCGAAGCAGATCTGCCCTTTGAGGTCCCCGCCGATAAAACAAACATGTGGGGTAAAATCAGCAAAACATTCGGGTTCAAATAATAAGGAGAATTTAATGCTATCAGGATTATTAAAACGCTTTACCGGTCAGAAGAAAAACAGCAAAGATGAAGCCAAAAAAAGGCTTCAATTCTCTTTAATTTATGACAAATTAGAAGTTAATGACACTACCCTTGTTGATCTTCAAAATGATATTGTGGATGTGATTTCAAAATATTTTGAAATTGACAAGGATTCATTGGAGCTGAAGGTCAAACGGGATGATAATGTTTCCGCCCTGGTTTTTAACACCCCAATTTTGCATGTGAGAAGAAAGCGGGCCTAGGTCCCCTGGTGATATTATAGACAGTCGATATTTTAGAAAATTAGCAAGTTGCCAATAAAAACGTCCGGTCTTTATCCAAGACCGGACGTTTTTATTGGCTTAATTATATCTTCTATTCTTCAATTTTACTTACTTTGATGGCCAGTTCCTGAAGCTGGGCTGAAGCTGCTTTGGAAGGGGCTTCGGTCAAGAGACAGGTGGCTTTCTGGGTTTTGGGAAATGCAATGACGCTCCTAATGGAATCTTCCTTGCACAGAATCATCATCAGCCGGTCCAGGCCAAAGGCAATTCCGCCGTGGGGCGGGGCGCCTGAGGCCAGAGCTTCCAGGAGAAAGCCAAATTTTTCCTGGGCTTCTGCTTCATCAATTCCCAGGCAGTTGAGCACTTTTCCCTGGA
>PIVS01000525.1 GCA_003353855.1 Desulfobacteraceae bacterium | reverse complement strand
TTGTCGTATATGATGATATATTACATTGATAAGGAGCGTTGGGAAAGTTATGCCGACCATAAATCAGTTGGTTAGAAAAGGTAGGAAAAAAGCAGAAAAAAAGGTTAGTACACCTGCTTTGAAGGGTGGTCCTCAAAAACGCGGTGTGTGTACCAGGGTGTATACGTCAACTCCGAAAAAACCTAACTCCGCTTTGAGAAAAGTGGCAAGGGTGCGTTTGACCACCGGTATGGAGGTTGCTGCATATATTGGAGGCATGGGCCATAACCTGCAGGAGCATTCGGTTGTTCTGGTAAGGGGTGGCAGGGTAAAGGATTTACCTGGTGTTCGTTATCATATCGTCAGGGGGGCACTTGATACCCTGGGCGTCGACGACAGAAGGCAGGGCCGTTCCAAATATGGAGCCAAGAGGCCAAAGTAGTCGTATAGACATTGGAAGTTATTAATAAATATTGGTGGATATGACAAATGGCAGAAAAAGAAATTAGCATAGAAAATCTAACGAAGGATGCCACGCAGGAAGAAAAACTTGCTGCAAAGTTTGTGAACTGCGTTATGAAGCAGGGGAAGAAGAATGCAGCCCGCAGGGTGGTAACTGAAGCGTTGTCAATGGCCCAGGAAAAGGTTGATGAGCCTGCTCTGGACATATTTAAAAAGGCAATTGATAATATCAGGCCTTCTGTGGAGGTGAAGTCAAGAAGAATCGGTGGTTCCACATACCAGGTTCCCACGGATATCAAACCCAGCAGGCAGACCGCCCTTGCATTTCGATGGCTGATTAACTTCAGTCGGAAACGTTCGGAAAAAGGGTATGCAAACAAGTTGGCTTCCGAGCTGATGGATGCATACAATAAACGGGGCGGGGCAGTTAAGAAGAGAGAAGATACGCACAAGATGGCAGAAGCCAACAAGGCATTTGCCCATTTTCGGTGGTAAATATTTTTTAAAAATATCCTGAAAACAATCCACAGGAGGAGTAAAGAAGATGGCTAAGGAAAAATTTGAGCGGAACAAGCCGCATGTGAACATTGGGACAATCGGCCATATTGACCATGGTAAGACAACACTTACTGCAGCAATTACTAAACATGCTGCGTTGAGGGGCGGTGGTACATTCGTTCCGTTTGATGAGATTGATAAAGCGCCTGAAGAAAGAGAGCGCGGTATCACCATCGCAACGGCCCATGTTGAGTATGAGACTGCTAACCGGCATTATGCCCACGTGGATTGCCCGGGCCATGCTGATTATATCAAAAACATGATTACCGGTGCTGCCCAGATGGACGGTGCTGTTCTGGTGGTTAGTGCCGATGACGGCCCCATGCCCCAGACCAGAGAACATATCCTTCTTGCTCGTCAGGTTGGTGTTCCCTCTATCGTTGTTTTCCTGAACAAATGTGACATGGTTGATGATGAAGAGCTGATTGAGTTGGTGGAGATGGAGCTCCAGGAGCTTCTCGATACCTATGAATTTCCGGGAGACGATACTCCGATTATCAGGGGTTCTGCTCTGAAAGCACTGGAAAATGATGATACTGACAGTGATGATGCAAAACCTATTCATGAGCTGCTTGATATTTTGGACTCCTATGTTGAAGAGCCTGAAAGGGATACGGACAAGCCGTTTCTTATGCCCATTGAGGATGTGTTCAGCATCTCCGGTCGTGGTACTGTTGTAACAGGCAGGATCGAGCGTGGTATCGTTAAAACCAGTGAAGAAGTTGAGATTGTCGGTATCAGGGAAACTCAAAAAACTGTTTGTACCGGTGTTGAGATGTTCAGAAAACTTCTTGATGAAGGTCAGGCCGGCGATAATGTTGGGCTGTTGCTCCGTGGTACTAAGAGGGATCAGGTTGAAAGAGGCCAGGTTGTTGCTAAGCCGGGTTCCATCAATCCCCATACAAAATTTAAAGCTGAGATGTATGCACTGAGCAAAGAAGAAGGCGGGCGTCATACTCCCTTCTTCAGCGGTTACAGACCTCAGTTCTTTTTCAGAACAACTGATATCACTGGTGTTCTTACCCTTGATGAAGGCGTTGAGATGATCATGCCTGGGGATAATGCAAACATTAACGTTGAGCTGATCAACCCCATTGCAATGGAAAAAGGTCTTAGATTTGCAATTAGAGAGGGTGGCCGTACAGTTGGTGCCGGTGTTATCGGTGAAATTGTTGAATAAGAAAGAGTAATTATCATGTTGAAAACTAAAATACGGATCAGGCTTAAGGCCTATGATCATAAGTTGCTTGATCAGTCATCGGTAGATATAGTTGATACAGCAAGGAAAACCGGTGCCAGAATAGTGGGGCCGGTTCCCCTTCCTACCAGGATCAACAAATTTACTGTACTGCGGTCTCCCCATGTGAATAAAAAGTCACGGGAGCAGTTTGAAATTAGAACCCACAAGCGGATGATGGATATTCTCGAGCCGACTCAACAAACAGTTGATGCCTTGATGAAGCTTGATCTTTCACCCGGCGTAGATGTGGAAATCAAATTATAGTTCATTAACAGGAACAAATTATGAGCGCAATTCTTGGAAGAAAAATCGGGATGACCAATGTGTTTTCCTCGGACGGAAAACTCGTTCCTGTTACGGTGTTACAGGTCGGACCATGTGTTGTTACCCAGGTAAAAACCACGGAAACTGACGGGTATACAGCGCTTCAGCTCGGGTTTGATGAAAAACCTGTTGAAAAGCTGAACAAGCCAGTGGCAGGTCACTTGAAAAAAGCTGGTGATAAGGGATTCAGGGTCTTAAGAGAGTTCAGGTCAGACGATGTGGAAAAAATGGAAGCGGGCATGACCGTTGGAATAGATATGTTCACTGTTGGTGATAAGGTGAATATATCCGGGATTTCAAAAGGTCGCGGTTTTCAGGGAACCATTAAGAGACATGGATTTAGTCGAGGGCCTGAAACCCATGGTTCCAGAAATCATCGGGCACCCGGTTCAATCGGAAATAGTGCCTGGCCAGGCAAGGTTATTAAGGGTAAGAAAATGCCTGGGCACATGGGTGTTGATAAAAAAACCATTAAGAATCTCACTATTGTAGATATTAAGCACGAAGATAACCTGTTGCTTGTTAAGGGCCCTGTGCCTGGCTGTAAAACAGGATTGATTGAAGTGCACCAGACCGGCGCAAAATAGTAACGCTCTTCACCCAATGGGTGAAGGTCGGTCGTAAAAAAGACGAAAACGCGGCTATGGGTATTGACGATTACTCGCAGTGATGCATAGCCGATCAAAAATTAAGAGGAAGAATATGGCTGCTGTCGATGTATTAAACAGTGCAGGTAATAAAGTGTCTGAAGCAGAGCTTACTGATGAAATATTCGGTATACCGATTAAGACAAGCGTTCTTCATGAAGTAGTCAAATCCCAGCTCGCAGCAAAGCGAGAGGGGACAGCTGCGTCTAAGACAAGGGCGATGATTAAGGGTAGTACAAAAAAGCTTTTTAGACAAAAAGGAACCGGAAATGCACGTGCCGGTAGTGTGAAGTC
>PIVS01000072.1 GCA_003353855.1 Desulfobacteraceae bacterium | reverse complement strand
ACTTCTTGTGGAAGCCGACAGGGAAAAGGTCATGGCCAACCATCGCCTGAGAAGGCAGAACCCGAGTCTTGCCCCCCGCAATTATCCCTGCCGGGTCAAGATGGTCAACGGGGATATTAAAGAGTGTATTCTTACCGTGGCACTGATCCAGGGGACCCAGCAGAGCGTGGCCTCCATCACCGATATCTCAACTCAAAAACAGCTGGAACGGGAGATTGCCAGGATCAGCGAAGAGGAACGCCGCCAGATGGGTCAGGTGCTCCACGATGATCTGGGATCCCATCTGGCCGGGGTGGAAGCCATGGCAGCGCTTCTGGCTGGCCGGCTTGAAAAAGAGAACCATGCCGAGGCTGGACTGGCTCGGGAAATATCAGGGTTTGTGAACCAGGCCATCAAAAAAACCAGAGGCCTGGTCCGGGGCCTGGTGCCGGTGAACCTTGAAAATATGGGGTTTATGACGGCTATCCAGCAATATGTTGCCCAGGTGGAAAAGACCTTTCAACTTGAATGCCGCATCAGCGGCGGGAAAAGTATTCAATTTTCCAATACAGCCGCCCTGACCCATGTGTATTATATAATCCGGGAGGCTGTGAATAATGCCGCCAAACACGGTGGTGCCGGAAAAATTCTGATAGAATTTAAAGACTCCTCCCTGGATATGATCATTGATATCCAGGATGACGGCAAAGGAATGGGCAGGAAAGATATCGAAAAAAAAGGAATCGGCCTTGGGATCATGCAGCATAGAGCAGGCTTGATAGGCGCCGGACTGGAAATACGTGAAAATAAAACAGGGGGGACCATCATACGGTGCCGGATCAAAAAGAAATATATATCGTAGATGACCATCCTGTTTTCAGGAAGGGGCTTGCCCAGCTCATTGACGAAGAAGCGGATCTCAGGGTAACCGGAGAGGCTGAAAGCGTGGCCCAGGCCATTCAATTGATTCAAAATGGTTTGCCCGACCTGGTGATCGTGGACATCACCCTGAGGGATAAATCCGGGATTGATCTCATTGAATATTTAAAGGGGCATTTTCCCAGGCTTCCCATCCTGGTGATCTCCATGCACGATGAATCCCTTTACGCAGAACGGGTACTGAGAGCCGGGGCCCTGGGGTATATCACCAAGCAGGAAATGACCGGGAATGTGGTCGTGGCCGTCCGCCAGGTGATTGACGGTAAGCGGTATATCAGCTCGGATATGGTGGATGCCCTCCTGGGGAAAATGATGGCCGGAACCAAGGATGAGGGGCTAAGCCCCACAGGAACCTTTTCAAACCGTGAACTGGAGGTGTTCCAGCTCATTGGTCAGGGATTCAAACGGGGTGAAATAGCCGATCTTCTCCATTTGAGCGTCAAGACCATTGGCACCTATCGGGAAAATATTAAAAAAAAGATGAACCTTAAAACCGCCACTGAACTGATGAAACATGCCGTAACCTGGGTCCAGTCTCAATGATGGGATCTGTCTAGGTGTTTCACCCATGGGAATACCGGTATTTTACCTGTCGAAAAACAGGTTCTCCATTGATTTTCAATCTCCCTGAATTTGGATACTAGTAGGACGCGCTTAAATTGGGTATGAGATAGATATTCATATCTCATATTGGATCACGACAGCCTGAAAAGGGGGACGTACCATGGCAGAAGCACAAATGGAAAGGGTTAGGGATGTTGAAACCTGCGTAGATCGTATACTTGAAACCGTGGGCTACAAAATTGTGTTTGGCATGCCCCTGGCTTTGGGAAAGCCTAATCACATCGCCAATGCCCTGTATTTGAGGGCCAAAAATGATCCTGCCATCGATCTGACCATAATTACCGCCTTGTCCCTTGAAAAACCCAGTCCCTCTTCCAAGCTTGAAGCCCGTTTGCTGGATCCCATTGTGAAGAGGATATGGAACGGCTTTGTCGAATTTGAATATATGAAGGACCTTAGGAAAAAACAATTACCGGAAAATGTCACCATCTCTGAATTTTTCACCAAGGCCGGTGGTTATCTGAATTCCACCTATGCCCAGCAGCGATATATCAGCACCAATTATACCCATGCGGTCAGGGATCTCATCGACAACGGCCTCAATGTCATTGGCAACCTCATTGCCCCCCACCCCGAGGGCAACCCGGACCTGGTATCCATGAGCTGCAACCCGGATCTTGTTTTGGAAGCCTTTGAAAAAATGGCGGTGGAAAAGCAAAAGGGGCGTAAGTATATGATCCTGGGCCAGGTAAATTCCAATTTACCTTATATGTATGGGGATGCAGTGGTGGAGTCCCGGGCCTATGACATGATCCTGGATGATCCTGTTTATGATTTTCCCCTGTTTTCAGTTCCCAAGGCGGCTGTTTCCCCGAGCGACCACATGATCGGCCTCAATGTCAGTTCCCTGATCCGGGACAATGGGTCCCTGCAGATCGGCATCGGTTCCCTGGGGGATGGTATCGCTTCCAGTCTGATCATGCGCCATAAGCAGAACAAAGTCTATAATCAAATCCTGTCCGCCATGAATATTACCGGGCGATATTCCGCCCTGATTGAGAAAATCGGGGGAACCGGAAGTTTTAAAAAAGGGCTGTACGGGGCCACGGAAATGCTGGTGGATGTTTTTGTCCAGCTTTATAGAAATGGTATTCTCAAGCGCAGGGTCTATGACCATGCCGGTATACAGAAGCTGTTAAATGAAAAAATCATTACCGAAACCATTACCCCCCAAATATTTGATATTTTTGTGGATCATCACATCATCCATGAACGCATCACCAAAGCGGATTTTCGTCTGCTTATGAAATATGGCCTGATCAAAGGGGACTTTGAGTATATGGATGGCCGGCTGATCTGCAAGGGGGTTGGTTTTCCAGCGGATCTTAGGGATGAGCAGACCCGGGAAATGCTTAACAGCCATCTGGGAGATTGTCTCCAGGAAGGTGTGGTCTGCCACGGTTCCTTTTTTATCGGGCCGAATGATTTCTACGATGCCCTTAACGATATGCCCGAAGATGAACGAAAGCTTTTCTCCATGAGCGGTGTGAACTTTGTGAATCAGCTTTACGGGGATGAAAAGCTCAAAAGCTGCCAGCGGAAGCATGGACGGTTTGTCAATGCCGGCATGATGGTGACTCTTTTTGGGGCAGTTGTTTCCGACGGCCTTGAAAGCGGAAATATTGTTTCCGGAGTGGGCGGGCAATACAATTTTGTCTCCATGGCCCATGCCCTGGAGGACGGCCGGCTGATCATGATGGTCCGGAGTACCAAGAAAAGTTCCGGCAAGGTATCTTCAAATATTGTGTTTAACTATGGCCATAACACTATTCCCAGGCATTTGCGGGATATTGTGGTCTCTGAATACGGTATTGCTGATCTGAGGGGTAAATGCGACCGGGATGTCATTGCCGCCATGTTGAACATTAGTGATTCAAATTTTCAGGAAGAGCTGTTGAAACAGGCCAAAAAAGCCGGTAAAATTGAAATGGATTATGAGATCCCTGAAGCCTTCCGGCAGAATACACCGGAACGTATCCAAAACCTTTTGGCCCCCTTTAAAGTCAAAGGGCATTTTCAGAATTTCCCCTTTGGCACGGATTATACCCATGAGGAAGTTACCCTGGCAAAGGCATTGAAACATCTGAAGGAGAAAGTTTCCACCCAGCGTGCCCGGACCATTGCCGGTATTGCTGGACAATTTTTTTTAAAACCGCCCCAGCCGATTTTACCTTTGCTAAAACGAATGAAACTGGATCTTCCGAAATGCCTGAGGGAGAAAATGTTAAGAGCTGTGGTGGTCTATGCCCTGCGCCATTCCAGTTGATTCTTGTCCCTGATATTTTAAGGGCAATCCGGATATTTTCTTTACACAAATTCCAAATATTGATATTGAGCCATTGATGAAAATTGCCAGTGAATAGTATTGATGAAGAGATCTATGCTTGCCCCTTGCCTCTTATTTAAGGAGTATCACCAATTGCTTGAATTTTTACCTGCCCAGGAACTTAAAAAAAAGTTTGGGGTGTTCGGCCACTTCTATTCCGTCAACCTTTCCTCCGGTGAGCAAATTGACTGTCGGAGTGTCCTTGAAATTGTGAAAAAAAAAGATCAACCCGCCAATATAGATTTGTTATTGGAAAGGTCTGTTGATGCTATTTTTATAATGATGAATCCCGGGTCATCCCTCCCCCTGGAAGAGGTGAATAATATTCATTCCGAGAAACAGGTGGGTGTTCTTCCAAGATCCCTGGTTCTGACCCGGCCGGATACCACACAATATCAAGTTATGAGGGTCATGTATTATAGCGGCTGGTCCCATGTCAGAGTCTTGAACCTCTCTGATCTGAGAAATCCTAAAAGCGGTGAATTTGTGGCTCGGTATCGTGATATTGAGGATAGAACAGGGTTTACAGCACACTCCCTGTTCTCCCATGAACGGAGGGATGAACTTGAATATAATCTTAACAGGAAAGACCAATCCCCCATTGTCTGCGCCTGGGGGGTCAGCACTGAGCTGGATCCGCTTATTGATAGATGTTTGAGTAAGGTCTCAGGTAAACCCGGTCGTCTTGGGCTTTTGAAACCCCAGACAGAGAATAAGTATTTCCACCCCCTCCCAACCCTGCAAAAAGCAAAGATGAAATGGGTCGATAACATGGTCTCCCTTATCAATTCATAGGATGGCCAGTTCATATTAAAGGTCTGTCCTCGGCAAAGGTCAGCCCGGGTGATCGCATATCGGTTTCGATTTATTCTTAATAAGAATTGAACCAGATGAAGACATACACAAGATATCCCGGTTTGAAATTTGGAGGGTTCGGCTAAAATCGGATCCGGGACGTAAAAAAATCCCGGTGTTCATCCCTTCGGTGGCTGACATAGAGGATGGTGCTCAGGTTTTCCCGGGCCACCTGTTCCAGAAAATCAAGCACGGCTTTTCGATTTAGCTCATCCAGCCCCTGGGTGGGTTCGTCCAGGATCATCAGCCGGGGAACCTTGATCAGGGCCCTGGCAATAAGTATAAGCCGTTGGTTGGCATAACTGAGCTTCCGGAAAGGGGTCTGGGCCTCCCTGCCTAAACCTGAACGTTCCAGCCATTTTTTTGCCACCTCTTCGTTCCGGCGGGTATATTTTTGGTAGAGACCAATGGAATCAAAAAGGCCGGAGATAATACAGTGCAGGGCATTGCCCGGCACAAAATAGTTCCTGTGAAGATCCGGGCTGACAATGCCCATGTCTCTTTTAATATCCCAGATGGACTCGCCGCTTCCCCGCTGGATGCCGAATATGCGCAGATCGTTCTGGTAGCAGGCCGGGTGGTCTCCGGTGATGAGTTGGAGCAGGGTGGATTTTCCGCATCCATTGGGCCCGGTCACCAGGGTGTGGTCCCCGGTGTGTATATTAAGATTCAGGTCTGTGAACAGGGTCTTTCCCCCATATCCGGCAAATCCGTTTTTCAGACGGACCAATTCACTTGTTAACAGGGGCTTATCTTTTGCGTCAGCCTTTGATCCGCCTATCCCATATGTGCCATGGGCCGCCTTGGTAATTGCATGGTCCTGGATAAGTGCTTCCATGGTTACTTGGAAATCCGGGTCTCCCTGGACCAGTTTTTTTTCCATGATCGCCATGATATCGGCCCTGGACCCCATCAGGTCCAGGCGGCCATCGGCTATCAGACCCACATGGGTGCACCAGTCCGGGATATCACTGCTGTTGTGCACGGTGATAAAAAGATCGATGCCTTGATTGTGCAATAGGGCCAGGGCCTTGTCCAGTTCAGCGCAACTGCGGGGATCAAGCCCTTCATAGGGGGTTTGAATCGCCAGGCAGGAAACCCCTTTGGTGATCTGGGCCAGGAGCATGAGTTTCCTGGACTGGCCGGTGCTTAACTGCCGGTACCCCTTGGCCATGGAATCGGTCATATCAAAGGCCTTGATCAGGTCGGCATGTTTTTCTGGGTTTTCCAGGAATGAACCGGCCGGGGTGCCGGGGTCCATTTTGTCCAGAAAGTCGGTATCATCTTTTTTTAGCTCTTCCTCAAACAGGGCCTGCTGGTGACTGAAAGAAACAATTCCCAGGTGTCGGGGCAGGTCGATCAAATCGGCAATGGTATCTTGATCTTCACCGGCCAGAATCTTGAAGAAGGTGTCAATCCCTGATTGGTTTGTCCCCAAAAGGCACCAGGCCTCCTTGGGGTTTGCTATAAACCGGTCAATGATAAGGGCCCTTGATTTGGCATTTATGATTTTCATGCCCCGCATTGAAACAGGTTGGGAATGGTTAGGCAAGGAAAAAAAGAATTGAAAAATAAGAAGTATGATGAATAAATTGAAATATGGATGGTAGTTGCGAATTTTATTTTTTGTGATATATTTTATCCAATCATAAAATCCAACCCAAATCAAAAAAATAAAAAATCCGATACCAGAACCCCTTCGCAGAAAAAAGAAGAACCCGTGATGCGCGAGCCAGTGGAACTTCTTTTTTCAAAATTGCTTGAAGCAAACATAAACCGTTTTAACCTAACCTTTGACCAGGTCCGATTGCCGGGCTTAAATGGGATGGAAATAGTCCGGGTAGATCTTGACCAAAATAACGAGGCAAAGGTTTTCCCGGTTAGTTAATTACAGGATAAGTCCAATTGCTATTATTTCAGTGAATCCCCGGGAAGTTATTTGTGTCTAAATTTCCAAGGCCTGCGTCTGGGCAGTATTTATCCCTTCCAATGCTTTTTCCACCATAAGTGCATCGCCGATAATCCTCATTTAATAGGTCCGTGACTGACCACCCTTACCTGGGAAAATTGTCGATGCCCTTCAGGTGATCCATGGAAGCCGAAACCACTTTGCTTGGCCCCGACCCAGGGTGCATTACCACCACCAACCCCTTGGTTGATGCCGATCATGCCTGCTTCCAATCGGTTTGCTACCGCCTGTGCCTCTTTTTTTCCGAAAACCACGGCCCCCAAACCATAGCGGCTATTATTGGCACGATTCACTGCCTCATCCACGGTTTTGAACCGGCTCATAGCAATCACCGGTCCAAAGGTTTCATCCCTCTCCATGATCATGTCTTGTGTCATATCCGTAACCACCGTAGGCTGGATATAGGGGGGAAGCTGATCTGATCCTCCAAGCAATACCTTGGCACCTTTGGTCTCTGCATCCCGGATATGATCAATGATCGTTGCATGCTGTTTTTTATTGACAATGGGGCCGATGTTGACCCCCGGCATGTTCCATGGACCTGTCTTATATCTTGAGGCGAGGGCAGTGACTTGGGTCTCAAATAGTTCTGCAATCTGTTCATCCACATAAATCCGTTCCGTAGATATACACATCTGACCTGCATTTTCCAATGAACTGGCAACGGCAAAACGGGCAGCAGATCCAACGTCTGCATCATTGAGAACAATCATTGGGTCATTTCCTCCCAATTCCATGACCAGCCGTTTTAATCCTTTTGCAGCCCGGGTCATGATATCCTTGCCAACGGCCTGGGATCCTGTAAAGGCAATCAGGTTTACCTGGCTCTCCACAAGGGTTATGCCTTGTTCTCCGTCTCCGTGTACAATCTGGAGTACATGCTGTGGGAGTACACGGTTTAAGATTTCCACAAAAAAATCCGCCACCAGGGGTGTTTCTTCGGAAGGCTTGAACACCACTGGGTTCCCCGCCATTAAGGCCGGGACAATAAGGTTGTTAGCCATGGCAAGAGGGTAGTTCCAAGGAGAGATTACCGCCACAACCCCCAAGGGTCTGTATTCAATTGTTGTTTGACCTCCAGCGTCTTTGGGGCGCAGTGCATCCATAGCTTCTTGGGCAATATAAGGCCCACCAAATACAATACCGTTGGTTTCCCCGGTTGACCTCTGAATGTCTTTACCCATTTCCTTACTCATCAGTTCAGCCAGTCCGCGGACGTGGGGTTCGGCACCGGCCCAGGCTTCTTTCAGCAAAGATAGTCGTCCATCCAGTCCCAGATGTCTCCATCCGTTTGCGGCCTCATGAGCAAAGGAAACTTTTTTTTGGATTTGCTCTGGAGCGGAGACTGCGACTTCTCCTATTTTATCGCCGTTACTCGGATCATATGATCTCAATAGATTTTCCATGATTGCGATCTCCTTTTTATTGTTTGAAATCAATCAAATGAATTGTTTAATGATAGTTTCGGTGAATTGGTCAAGGGTATCAACAGTGACCTTGTAACGGTCCCGGGCCGCCTCTGCACGGGCCAGCAAATCCGGATGCTTAAGGTCGGTAAGTTGTGCGAAAATACCCGTCCGTCGGCCCACACGGTATAACATCTGCTGTTCCAGGTTCATAGCCAGGAACTCTTTGATTGGAGAGATTATGGCATCTTTGTCTCGGGGTAAATTGCCGTCCACTTCCTGGAAAAGATTTAAAATATGGTCGCTTTTGACCGCACTGGTGATTCCGTCCAGGTGCTCAAGAAACATCAGCAGTTCTTTGGCAGTGTCCACGTCATTGAGCGGGGTAAATAGGCCTGCCTTAACATCCTTGGCCAGATTGGAAGAGTCGGTTATTGCCAAGGTTCTCATTCGTATGAAATCTGGATTAATCTGATTCATGGCATCAGCTGTCTCAATGGCATTGGCCCTGGAATGTTCAGCTCCGCCAAGGCCGGGCATGAAATATTCAGACAATTGAATGCCGGCTCGTTTTACCCTTTGGCCGGCTTTTATGTGGGTATTTTTGTCGACCCCTTTTTTTATAAATTCCAGGACCTCGTCTGCTGCCGATTCCATACCGATATGAATCCTGTTAAGGCCTGCTGCTGAAAATCTTGCCATGTCTGCATCACTGATACGGGCGATGGTGTGTGACCCTCAGCATCAGGCTGCCGGCTTCGCTGGGCGGCCTGATGGGGCCTGTTTCAAATCCCTTATAACTTTCGTTTATTTTCATTTTGTCCTTTTAGTAATTGATCGGCCTATCAGTATGTAGGTAAGATGGGTAAAAACTATTTTTCCCAGCCGTTGATAATAACCTCTGTTGCGGCCTCAAACCCTTCACTTCCTCCTTTTACCCGTGCGGTAATCTGTGCTCCCACAAGAAAGGAAAAAAAAGCATACGCCGTTTCTTGATCTGTGCCTATAAGGGTCAAAGAGGCTTCTTCTCGCCCTTGTTTGAAAGCTGTGGAGCAAATATCCACGGTTCCCTGCAGGGTTTTCTCAAGAATCGGCAGGAGGTTGGTTCCTGGGTGTTCATATCAGAACAGATCATGCCCACAAGGCAGAGTTTCCCTGTAGTCACCCCATCGGCAAAAACATCGGCAAGTTGTCTCAACTTTTCAGGTGCGCTGCCGTTGTCATCAACAATTGCCAGGTAGTGAACTCCATATGTTGAATCGCATCGTGACAGCAGCGCATCCACCATATCTTTTTTCCGGGGGAAATGATGATGGATGCTGGCCTTGCGGATACCTACCGTGTCGCTGATATGCTTGTAGCTCATCGCGTTAAGGCCAACCCGCTGAATCAGATCCTCTGCCACATCAAGTATATGTGTCTTTGTATCATCCATCATTCAAACCTACCAGTAGGTAGGTTACGTTGTCAAGCAAAACTCTTTTGCTAAAATAATCCATTGCCTCATTACTAATTTTATACGGTGCTTAGGTCGTTGCAACTTCCTGTTGAACGGGGAGATATTTCGAGATCTGTGTAAGCAGAAAAGTATTGAACTGTTGGATGAGCTATTAGATCCGGAGATAAAACCGCCCTGGGTCAAATCCTATTATTTCGAATGGAGTCCGGGAATCTGGTAATCGTTTTGAGATGATGGATATTTGAAAAAGGCTTTGGAGGAACTGATGATCTAACCTTTGGGCCATGGGCAGGTGCCGCATACTTGAATCGCTTGTCAGGGGATCAGTCGGATCAGAGCCCAGAACCCAAAGAGCAGTAGAACCATGCCGGCTGCCCGGTTGATAAATTCTTGAAACCCTGCATTCAGTTTTTGTTTCAGCTGTCCTACTCCAAAGGTCAAAATTATCCACCAGAGGCATGAACCCAGGAAGACACCCAGGACCAGGGATTGCGCACCCGCATATCCCTTGGGCGAAGCGCCAAGGCCCAGGCCTGCGAAAACAGCCATAAAGGCCATGATGGTCATGGGATTGGTCAGGGTCAGGAAAAAAGCAGACAAATAGGAAAGAAGATACCCCTTAAAAATAGGGTCTATCTTTTTTTTTGCTTGTGTTTGGGGCTTTTTTTTCAGGGTTGAAAGGCCCAGGCCGCATAAAAACAGGCTGCCGGCAAGTAGAAGCCAGGTTTGAAAAGTTAGAAGCAGATTGGAAATAAAGGTTAGGCCGAAGCCCGCCACACAGCCGTAAATCGCATCTGCCGTGGCAGCCCCCATGCCCGTGGCAAGTCCTGCCCCGGGACCGTGGTGTAGGCTTCTTTTTATGGTTAAAATTCCAATGGGTCCCACGGGAGCTGCAATGGCGAAGCCGATCACAATCCCTTTTAAAAAATAGTTGCTAAAAAAAGTGCTAAAAAATTCAAATTCCATGTATAGTTCCTTGTACTGCCATTTCAGTATTGGGGTGTATATGGGACCAATTTTATCTGATCCAGGCTGCAAAAGTAAATGGCAAAATCCTGTTTTTTAAGGGTAAAAAGTTTAAAAGTAAAGGAAAATTCTTAATGAACCTTAAAATTGAAAAGCTGCTGGATACAATCGGCAAAGATATTGTCCAGGAACTTGTGAAAAACGCACGGATTTCCTTTAGCGAACTGGGACGGGTGGTTGGGCTTTCCACTCCGGCGGTTACCGAACGGGTACGGAAGCTGGAGGAGGCCGGAATTATAACCGGATACCATGCTGCCATCAATGGTGACCTGCTGGGAAAATCAATTATTGCCTTTATCAATTTGGACACAAAGGCAGCCAGCTATGACCGGGTAAAAAACCGGGCAAAACAATTGCCCCAGGTATTGGAGTGCCACCACATAAGTGGGGAGGGCGCCTTTATTCTCAAGGTTATGGTCTCCTCTGTGGGAGATCTGGAACACCTTGTGGCCCGGTTCAGCCCCTTTGGCCGCACCCGCACCACCATTGTTTTGTCTTCCTTGAATGAGAAAAATTTCCTTCCGGTTATCTTTGCCGGAAATCAGATACCGGGATGAGCATTTTCCAGAACAGGGTAAAGAAGTCATTAAAATTTTCCGTCAGTTTCCAGGTCATCCCTTCATAGTAGCAATTATGGATATACCTTAGGCAGATCATGTAATAGGCATCAATGATCTGGGAAAAGGAGGGACTTGGATCGATGTTTCCCTACTCCCCTGAGGAAGGTCTCTGCCGGAATCTAAATCATAGTTTTAATTATTTGCCTCTTTATTTAATCCGGGGCAAGGGGAAAGAGGGTTGCTGCTTGGTGGAATCCTTTGTGACATTGATTTTTCTTGCATGGCCGGAAATCTGAGGATATAACCTTTGTATAACCTGAATCCCAGAGAGGAACAATGGATTATTTTAATGTTGTGTTTGCAGTATCCGGGGTTGAAACCAACCTGTTCCTTCCCCCGCTGGTTGCCTTTTTTATCTCTTTTTTCACTTCCATGGGGGGGATTTCCGGGGCCTTTATGCTCCTGCCCTTTCAGATGAATTTTTTAAATTATACCGCCCCTTCGGTCAGCGGGACCAATCAGTTTTTTAATATGGTGGCCATACCCAGCAGTGTCTGGCAATTTGTAAGGGAAAAACGCATGGTCTGGCCACTGACCTGGGCGGTTATTATCGGGACCCTGCCCGGGGTGGTTGTTGGGGCTTATATACGGATTGAATATCTGCCTGACCCGAGAAATTTTAAATTTTTTGTGGGGCTGGTGTTAAGCTACGTGGGCATCCGCCTTCTCAATGATGTGATCAAGCAGGTGAAAAAGAGGAAAAAGTCAGGGAGCGTTTCAAAGGTTCCCATGGATTTATCAGTGTCAGAGACCCGGTTTTCATTGAGGCGCATAGAATTTAAATTTGACGGAGAAAAATATTCCTTCTCTTCTTTCAGTGTATTTTTGCTCTGCCTTGTTGTCGGCATCATCGGAGGGGTCTACGGCATCGGCGGCGGTTCCATCATTGCGCCTTTTTTTGTCACCTTTTTCCACATCCCCGTATATGCCGTTGCCGGAGCAGCTCTCATGGGGACCTTTGTCACCTCCATTGCCGGTGTTATCGTATATCAGATACTTTCTTGTTTTTATACCACTGTATCGGTTTCCCCGGATTGGTCCCTGGGGTTTTTGTTTGGTATCGGCGGTTTTTGCGGAATGTATCTGGGGGCCAGGTGTCAGAAATATGTGCCGGCCTATATTATCAAATGTATTTTATGCATCTGCGTTCTTTTTGTGGCCGGCAATTATGTTCTTGGGTTTTTCCGGCAGATGTAAAACAATGAGACCTAATCATCTGGATCGGGTAATTAGATATAGATATGCATCTTCAAAGGGTGAAAGTTCAATGGGGAATAATTGTCGGTAGTTTTTTTTGATAAGACTGGTATCTTTGAAAAAAAACAGGTATAGGTTTAATCTTCTTAAAAAAATAACTCAATCGTTTCAGGAGGATAGAAAAATGAAAAAAGTAGGATTGGTCGGCTGGCGGGGAATGGTGGGTTCCGTACTCATGGAAAGAATGATGGCGGAAAATGATTTTAAAAAAATCACCCCGATTTTCTTTACCACCTCCCAGGCAGGCCAGAAAGCACCGGATGTAGGCGTGGGCGCCCCTGCACTGATTGATGCCCACAATGTGGATGCCCTTATGGAAATGGATATTATCCTTTCCTGCCAGGGCGGATCCTATACCGAGGCTGTACGACCCAAGCTTGAAAAGAACGACTGGAAGGGATACTGGATTGATGCGGCTTCTGCCCTGAGAATGGATGAACAAAGCATTATTGTCCTGGACCCGGTTAACAATGACCTTATCGAAGAAGGCCTTGCCCGGGGGATTAAAAATTATATCGGCGGGAATTGTACGGTATCCCTCATGCTCATGGCCCTGGGCGGCCTGTTTGAAAATGATGCTGTGGAATGGCTCACCTCCATGACCTACCAGGCAGCATCGGGTGCCGGCGCTAAAAATATGGAAGAACTGGTTTCCCAGATGCGGTATATCGGGGACAAGGCTGCCGGCGTTCTGGACAACCCGGGCGCAGCAATCCTGGATCTGGATCGAAATGTTACAGATACCATCCGGTCCGACGGATTTCCCGTGGACAACTGGGCAGTGCCCCTGGGGGCCAGCCTGATACCCTGGATTGACCTGGCCATGGACAACGGCCAGACCCGGGAGGAATGGAAGGGGTTTGTGGAGACCAACAAAGTTTTGGGCAGGTTGGACAATCCTGTTCCCATTGACGGTCAGTGCGTGCGCATCAGTTCCATGCGCTGCCACAGCCAGGCCTTTACCATTAAGTTGAAAAAAAATCTGCCCATGGATGAGATCAATGGAATGCTGGCCGCCAATAATGACTGGGTAAAGGTGGTTCCCAACCTTAAGGAAGATACCATCCAGGCTTTAACACCGACTGCGGTGACCGGCACCCTAAATGTTCCGGTGGGTCGGGTCCGGAAGATGACCCTGGGGGATGATTTTTTAACGGCTTTTTCCGTGGGCGATCAGCTCCTTTGGGGAGCGGCAGAACCTTTACGGCGTGTTTTGAACATTATTCTATAGGATTTCTACTCTGTAAATACATTCAAAAATAGAGGACCTTGGGGAGGAAATCTTAGGGCCAGAATGAACCAGACCGGGACCAGAACTTTCATCCCGATGCGCCATTGTTTGCCATTTTTAGAGGGGCCGTCTATGCTGTCCAGCCAGTTGCAGCTGGCGGTCAAGGCTTCTGAAAAAGTTTTAAAAGTGTTTCGCAGCCAGAAGGATGAACAGGGGGAATGTCCCTGGCTCTGTCCCAATTGCTGTTTTTTAAAAAAGGGACGGTTAGGGAATCCATGGCCCTTTTAAAGGATGCAGAACAAAAACTTATGTATTCAGGGTGGCATATTTCCTGGAGGAATACCTCTTTGAGGACTGGTGTACAAATGAGCGGGATCGATATAAACAGATAATACAAGCTGAACTGGATTGCGGGGTCAGTGAAGAGACAAAAAGGTTATACAATCAATTGATCTCTGCCTGAAGAGAGGCGGATTCCAAGAACCCTGGAATAAAATGCCTTTTATTTTGACCTGTTTTTTTGTAGTGTTGCCTACCAGGGGTTAATATGCAAAACAACGTTCGCGAATTATCATCTAAGGGGGATTGTTCCATGGCAAGGGCAAAAATAACAGGGTGTTCAAATAAAATATTGGAAGTGGATCTGCAAAAAAAAACATTTTCCACTTACACGGTCCCGGAAGAGTTGCGGCGTCAATATCTGGGAGCCAAAGGGCTTGGATTAAAACTGCTCTACGATCGGATGACACCGGGGGGGGAGCCCCTGGATCCCCAAAATTATATTGCCTTTATGCCCGGGGTTCTCATGGGGACGGGAGCGCCCTGCGCCGGCAGGTTTGAGGCCATCACCAAATCTCCCCTGACAGGAATCATGGTGACCTCCTCCTGTGGCGGTCCCTTTGGCATGTCCTTTAAAACGGCTGGATGGGATGGTCTGATCATCACGGGCAGGGCAGAGATACCCACAAGTCTTGATATCACAGACCAGGGGGTTGAGTTCAAGGATGCAAGCGCCCTCTGGGGAAAAGAGATCCCCGAGGTTCAGTCAATTCTGGATACAAAATTATCCAAGTCTCTGGTCATTGGGCCTGCCGGGGAAAATGGGGTGAAATTTGCCAATCTGGCGGCGGG
>PIVS01001053.1 GCA_003353855.1 Desulfobacteraceae bacterium | reverse complement strand
GGAGGCACATCGGGAAGCTAGGGGATACCACCCGGACACCATTAGCGTCCGGGACGTGTCAAGCGTCGGGGTCGGTTCAAGGGACAGCGGGAAAGCCATTCATTCCTTCCAGGTCTCTGCGTCTTTGTTTGACGCCGCCGCGCCCACAGCCGGCGTATCGAACTGCAAGGCCAATGTGAGCGACCTAGCATTGACGGAGTTCATTACCTGCACCTACACGAGTTCTGAGGAAGACCTTGACGTTCAGGCGTTCGTTGAGACGATCAACCAGCTGATTGGTGTGACAAATGCTTATATCCCGCCTGACGCCCAAACGGTGATTGAAGCATATGCCGGCAAAGGGCCCCCGAAGCGTTTCTTATGGAATGCCGATTTTAGTGAATATTCGAAGGTGCATACTGGCGAACCGGGAGCTCCTGGCTACGCGGCTACAGCGGTGTCGTTGAATGACCTTGACGCACTTTATATCTACGTCGGTCAGAATGGTGAAGCTGGTACCTTTGGGGCCGGGTCTGCGTCACTCGTCTCTATGAAGAAGCTGGAGGACATATCGGAGGAGAATATAACGAACCCCAAGGAGGCCGGTATCCTCATGATCGCCGGCAGCGGCGGGGCCGGTGGCGGGTGGACGTCTACATCTAAGTTTCTCACCCCAATATACCGTAATGGCATAAATGGGTATGCAGGCGGGCAGGCCCCTCTGAGCTTTGACGATGACGTAAGCGCGGCGGGTGCAGGCAAGACAGGTGACGGTCTTGATGGGGAGGGCGGCAACTTGGACGAGGAGGGAAGTGGCGGCGCCGGAGCGGGTAATAACGACACTCGTGAGGGCACCAAGGGAATTGGCGGCTT
>PIVS01000524.1 GCA_003353855.1 Desulfobacteraceae bacterium | reverse complement strand
CCCGGGTGTTCCTTTGACTCCTGTAGCAGCTTGGCCGCACCCAGAACGGTCTGGGTGGAGAGAAACAAAGAGTCTTTTCTGGAAAGCCCCATTTTTACCCCGGCATCTGCCAGGGCATCTACAATGATAAAAATATAGGCAGGCCCGCTGCCGCTCAATCCGGTAAAGGCATCCATGAGTATATTTTCCTGGATAAAAACGGTCTTGCCCACGGAATCAAAAATGGCCCGGGCCATTTCCACATCCCCTTCCTGGACGAATTCCCCCGCGGCAATGGCAGTGGCACTCTCTTTTACAAAGGCACAGATATTGGGCATGGACCGGATCAGGCGAAGCTCCTTGCCAAGGCCTGCTGCAATGGCAGCCAGGGGAACTCCGGCAGCAACGGAAATGATGAGTTTGGATTTGTCCAGGGCAGGGGCGGTTTCCTTGAGGGCAGATCCGATGATCTGGGGTTTGGTTGCATAGACAATGATATCTGCTTTTTCAACCACTTCCATATTGTTGGTGGTGGTTAATACCCCGTATTTTTTCCGGACCTCTTCTAAAAGATCCAATGAGATATCAGAGCAGATAATGTCTTGGGGTTTTGCTGCTTTGGAAAGGACCAACCCGCTGACCAGTGCTTCCCCCATGTTTCCACTGCCGATGAACCCTATTTTTTTTCCCGATAGCATGTCTTGTGTACTCCTTCTTGATTGGATTTTTATTTTAATAAGGGGTACATATTAGGGCCTTGGATAAAATCATGTCAAGAAAATTCATAGAATCAATCCAGGGGCAAGGGGAAAAAATCAAGGATGGGAGATAGAAATAACAGACTGGTCCCTGTTTTGCTTGTAATAGTGCAGGCTGTTTAATTATAGACGGGTTCTATTCTCCTCGAATTGATAGGGATAGAGTTCGGCAAAATATAAAGAAGGAATTGCAAAAAGTATTGGGGTGAAAAGTAATTTGATACCCCGGGCAAGGAGAGTACAATTGACACACCTCAGGGAAAAGCTGGATGCCATATATGAAACATACAATATAAGGAAGTATGTGGATCCCGATCCACTGCTTTTTTTATATGATTATCCTGAAGTCCGGGATCGGGAAATAGCCGGCCTTGTGGCAGCCTGTCTCGCCTATGGCCGGGTGGAGATGATAATCAAAACAGTGGGGCAGGTGTTGGAGAAAATGGGCCGGTCCCCCTTTGATTATTTGAGTGACACCCCGGATGAGACCATTGATAGTGCGTTTAGGGGGTTTAAATATAGGTTTGCAACCGACCGTCACCTTTCTAACCTGCTAAAGGGAATCAGGCAGGTGATTAAAGAATTCGGATCCCTTGAAAATTGTTTTTCAGCTGGTGTCCAAAGGAAAGATGAGACAGTCATGAACGGTCTTTGTCATATGTATCAGGGGCTCAACCAGACCGGGCAGACCGGGCATCTGTTGGCAGATCCGCAAAAAACCAGCGCCTGCAAACGAAGCCATCTGTTTTTGAGGTGGATGGTACGAAAAGATGCCGTGGACCCGGGGGGGTGGGAAGGTGTCTCTTCGAATCAATTGGTCATTCCCCTTGATACACATATGTACAAAATTGGAAAACTGCTGGGGTTTACCAAACGCAAAAGTCCGGATAAAATCTGTGCCCTTGAAATAACCGCCGGGTTCAGAAAAATTTTAAGCCGTGATCCGGTTAAATATGATTTTTGCCTGACCCGGTTCGGGATTAGGCGAAATCTTGATATGGATGAACTGAGTGGGTTTATCAATGAACGCGTTACCGGGCAACCACCGGCGGAGTACGCCACCGGAGTAGCAGACAAATAGAGGATTACAAGGAGAGTCAGATGACCTATAAAGGATATGAATTGCCAACACTGATATCGGGGAAGCTGGTCAATAGATATAAACGGTTTCTGGCCGATGTTGAATTGGAAACCAGGGAAATTGTCACTGCCCATTGTGCCAATTCCGGTTCCATGAGAGGCTGTGCCACCCCCGGCGCCCCTGTCTGGATTTCCCAAAGCGACAACCCTAAACGGAAATTAAAATATACCTGGGAACTGATTCAGACAAAGGATTCCATGATCGGCGTCAACACCCAGGTGCCCAATAAACTGGTCAAAGCCAGCATTGAAAGCGGATTGGTGGCTGAATTAAAAGAGTACACAAAGGTAAAGCCGGAAGTTAAAACCAGTACCCATACCCGGCTTGATCTGTTTTTGGAAAGTGAGACAGGCAAAACCTGTTATGTGGAAATTAAAAATTGCACCCTGGTGGAAGAGGGGGTAGCCATGTTTCCCGATGCCGTGACCACCCGGGGGCAGAAACATTTGGATGAATTGATCCGTCTGAAACAAGAAGGCCACAGGGCCGTGATATTTTATCTGATCCAGCGAATGGATGCCCGCCTCTTTACCCCGGCTGCCATGATTGATAAGGTGTATGCCGAAAAATTAAAAAGGGCGGTGGAAAATGGGGTTGAAATCATTACCCGGGATACCTTTATTGACACAGGGAATATCCGCCTGCGCGGGGCGGTTCCCGTACGTTTGTAAAGTCCGGGGTTCTGTTTTTTTGGGGCTGTTGGCAAAAAAATATGTAGTCATGTTGACAATCTACCACTCTGTAGTATTTTAGACAGTGCATCGGCCTGGATTTTGGCTGGATGCTTAAAGTCGGTGACTAGGGGTGAAATTTGATTAAGGAGAAAAATTATGTGGGAATATACAGATAAGGTTAAAGAACATTTTTTAAACCCAAGGAATGTGGGTGAACTTGAAGGTGCCAATGCCATCGGAGAAACCGGTTCCCTGAACTGCGGGGATGCGCTGAAATTGTATTTAAGGGTTAATGAAAACGAAAGAATCGTTGATGCAACCTTTATGACATTCGGGTGTGCCAGTGCGGTGGCTTCCTCATCCGCCCTCACAGAGATCATCAAGGGAATGACCCTGGATGATGCTGCAAAGCTCACCAATGACGATATTTCAGATTATCTGGGGGGGTTGCCAAAGGCAAAAATGCATTGTTCGGTCATGGGTCAGTCGGCACTGAAAAAAGCCATTGCAAATTATAAAGGAATTCAGATCCTTGAAAAACCCGGACAGATGGTATGCGAATGTTTTGATGTGACAGATCTTGAGATTATTGATGCGGTTAAGGCCAACGGACTTGAAACCACCGATGATGTCACCGATTACTTGAAAGCTGGCGGCGGATGTGGACAATGTCTGGAGCGGATTGAAGAAGTAATTGAGTCTGTAAAAGCTAAAGGATAAACCCTATGAATGTCACATACACGGACAACAATGCCACCTCAAGGGTGGCAGACGAAGTCATTGAAGAAATGATGCCCTATTTTGGTGAACTCTATGGAAACCCTTCTTCCATGCACACCTTTGGTGACCAGGTGGGCAAAAAGGTAAAACAGGCACGGCAGCGGGTGGCGGATCTCATCAATGCAGATCCCGATGAAATTGTTTTTACCTCCTGCGGGACTGAAAGTGACAACTCAGCCATCTTTGC
>PIVS01000523.1 GCA_003353855.1 Desulfobacteraceae bacterium | reverse complement strand
AGCAGCCCAACGGATCTCTTATTGTAAATACGACCAACGGCTTAACCCTGGTCAATGGAGTTGATAATTATGAACTTTCCGAGAGCAATGATCGTATCATGTGGGAGGGTTCATATGGGGCACAGACAGATATCACAGACAGTATATCGGGCGGAAAAATTGCCGGGTGGCTTGAGCTGCGGGATGAAATACTTCCTAAGTTTTCAGATGAAGTGAATGTGCTGGCACACGAGTTGATCTGGACCATGAATTATCAGCAATCCCAGGGAGCGGGTCTTGAGTATTTCACAGGCTCCATCACCGGAAATTATGAGACAGATCAAAGCGGCCTTTTATCAAGCTATGCCTTTGGTGACAAGATTGATTATGCCCAGGATTTTATCATGTGGATGCAGGACCATACTTCCGTGGACGCCGAGTATACAAGAACCCAGATTGACATGGGCCTTTCAGAGGCAGCCATCTCCAATTGGCAGGGAACTGCCCCCGGGGCAACGGAGGGAAGCTATGTACTCACTGTGGTGGATGGTGCAACCCTTGGTGAAAAAGAAGTTGTCCAGACAGACGGGAGTGCTCTTGCACAAGTCGTGCCATCTACTTCCGGCGTGGCCACTGCTTTGGATTTCGCCATGGCAGAACAGACCCTCACCATCAATAACGGTCCTTCAGGCACGGAGGTGATTGAAATAAAAGACAGCGGCGGGGATGCCCAAAGATCGGCTGCATCTATAGCAGAGGCTCTTTCTGCCATTGATGGGGTACAGGCCTATGCTTCGGAAGTTGCAGCCGGATTCGATCTTGCGGGTATCAATGATGCCGAGGATGGGGATGAGGTACAATTTTCACTTTATGTGGACGGGCTGGTTTACGACCAGAAATTTACTGTGGACGATGATGAGGGGACTTTGGAGGAACAGTTTGAGAATGCCCTGAGGGATGCTGCCCAGAGTATCAATAATACCAATAATGATACTGACCTTTTTACCAGCGGGCTTGAAATTACCAGCAGTTCAGGGCGTACCCTGGGGGTTCAAGATTTTGAAGTACTTGATAATTCCGGTGTCCGGATTGATAATTTTTCAAATTTTAATAATAGTGATACCGTCACCTTTACCGTGGAATCCAGTGGTTTCGGGACCTCCGGTGCAACCACCACCGATATTTCAGTTGTATTAACCTCGGTGACCGACACCAGTGATGAAGCTGAGATGGCAACCGCTTTTTATGATGCCTTGAGTCTGGCCCTGGAAGATGAACCATTCACAGTGGAGCATGACCCCTCAACCAATTGTGTTATACTTCGGACCACGGACGGATCAGATCTGACGGTGCGTGACGGAGACAATGACACGGGCCTTGATGCAAGCATGGATGTCAACGAACTTGCCGGTACAACCCAGTCAGTAGGAAACAATGTTTTTTTATTTAATGGTGCCAACGACATTGAAACCTTTGATGCGGACACTTTAAGTACCGATACCATGGATTTTACAGGGCAGGGCTCCTCTGTAACCATTGAAGAAGTCAGTGCGGGGGGCGTGGGTGCAGGTGCCATTACAGGGACGCTTACCGTTCTCATGGAGCCGGGTATGACGCTCCACTCAAATGTTTCAGGAGCAGGGGGACTGTTTAATAGTAATTGGGCAAATTCCGGCAGCTCCATCATGACCCTGGGGGGGGACGGCGGGTTTTCCAATTTTGATGTAAATGATACAATCTCCTTTGATCTGGATGGAACGACCATTGATTATGTGGTTGCCGGAACAACGGATCTTGCCAGGGCCACAGAACTTGTTGCTGCATTGAATGCTGATCTAGGAGCCCTGGTGGGTACGGATTATGAGATTATTCAAAATGGTACTTCGGTTTCAATCATAAAAAATTCTTCCCTTGATGATCCCATTGAAATTACCAATTTTGCGGATGGTACGACCAATGATGCAGCCCTTGCCGTATCTACGGGAACAGGAACCGGGGCAAGTGATCCTGAAAATGATCTTTTGGAATCGGGAAATACCTACAGGGATTTTGCAACTGCCTCCATGTACACGGATTCCGGAATAATCAAATGGGAAAAATTTGGTAGCGACGGAATAGCCACGGGGGAGGACGGGCTTATAACCATTGAAAAAGAGGGGACCGTGTCCATTGTTGAATCCGGATTAACCACGCTTTCCTTTGATATTTCCGCAGGAAGTCTTGTGGCGGGAAATACCCTGACCATTAATATGGATGACACAGGGATTCCCGACCCTCTGGATTTTACGGTGTCAGGCTCTGCAAATACTCAAAATGAAATATACAAATTTACCGTGACAACCGGCGGGGAAATAGGGGAGCTTGCCGCTGATGAGGCTGATATCATTACCATCCAATGGGAAACAGCCAACTCTTCGGGTTCCTTTGAAATTGAAGGTTCAGACCCTCCCATAACACCTGACGTGCCCATTGAAGTGGAAGTGGACGGCATGACCCTGATGTTCTATGACGGTAATATTTTTGAAAACGATGTCTTCACCATTACCACGGATAAATCAGGGCTTCCTGTTTCAACCAATGGTGATGGAAAGGCAACAGGAGAATTGCTGTCAGACTGGCATTGGACCATTGACTCCTTTGCAGACCAGTTCAACATGCAGTCAGCGGGAATGACGGCCACAACAACAATTGACAACCATCTTAAGTTCGAAACTTCAGACAACTACAATGCAATTGCCAATGTGGAATATTCCGGCAGCAACGGTTTTAATGAGGACAATGTGACCATTACGGTTAAGGATTGGAGCGCAATTGATTTTAGTGCCGATGATCTTCAATTTGCCCGGTCTTCCACAGGGGGGTGGGGCCTGGCCAATGATCCCACAGGCGGAAATGCTGTCTTTATCCCGGCTGGCGGGGATGATGATGGATTTGGCATAGATTTTTCCGGGGATGGACTTGTTGATATTGAAATCAGTTTTGCCACCCAGGTGTCAGGGGAAGGTTTTGTTCAGCTTGATTTTGATGAACGGGACAGCAGTGACATAAGCTTTGCTTTTTCAGACGACTCCGTATCATCCACCTCGGGTCTGCTTGCAGCCGCCGGCATCAATACTTTTTTCGAGGGTCATGATGCCATGACAATGGAAATGAACGATATGCTGGCTGACACAGATTTTGTTGCAGCAGCAGTGATTGACAGTGAAACCGGAGAGATAAGCCAGGGGGATAATACCAATGCCCTTGCCATGGCTGATCTGCAATACCAGGATATTACAATGAAACAATGGAGTTATACCAGGGGATCCGATGCCGTATCCAGTCTTACGACGACCAGTCTGGACGGGTATTACAGCACAATGCTGGGTTCCATGGGAATTATTGCCACGGGCATTCAGAGTTCAAGTGACTTTGCCGATATCATGGTCAATAATCTGACAGAACAGCGCAATTCGGTATCAGCTGTTTCCCTTGATGAGGAAATGATCAAACTCATGGAATACCAGCATGCATTTTCAGCCGCATCAAAACTTCTCACCGT
>PIVS01000071.1 GCA_003353855.1 Desulfobacteraceae bacterium | reverse complement strand
ATAAAATCAATGAGCTGGTTCAGGTTGCCGCAGGCCCGGGCCTCATTGCAATGGTTCCGGTATTTTTTCATCTCACTGTCCCCGGTTCCCCAAAATTTTACCTGCTCCGGATTGAGCCAGATCAGACGTTTGCAGCGCTCCCGCATGGATTCCAGCAGGGGTTCCCGGGGATTCAGATAATTGGAACGGGCATCTCCTATTATAATAAGGGTGGTTTTTTTATCCAGCTCCTGGAGATGATGATCCCGGAACTGCTGAAAGGCCATACCATAATCTGTTCTGGCATTGTAATTAATCCTTTTATCATTGAGAATTTGTTTGATGGCAATATTTGGTTCATTGGACATGAAAAAAGAGGAAACATCAAAGGGCTTTTCAATGAACACATAGCTTTTCACCCGGCTGAAGCAAATCTGGAGGGAATATAAGATATTGAGCATGAACCTGGCCGCAGACCATACGGAACCTGAAACATCGCAGAGGGTCACGATCTTTCCCTTACGCAGGGGCCTCTTCCTATGCACTATTTCAACCGGCACCCCCAGATATTTCATTGATCGCTGAATGGTTTTTTTCACATCCACCATCCCCTTACTGGCAGAGGAAAATCTGCGGGAGGTGATCTCTTCGAGTTTTCTAACCAGTCTGTCAATGATCTCTTTAACCCCTTGGGTTTCCCCGGGAGTCAAGTTGGAAAAGGGAATCTCTCCAAGACTTTTATAGTGCAGTTCACGGGTCCCTGTTTCCTTGAGCCCTGCATTATCCAGCCCGGGCTCTGTGTTCAAGAAATCAAGGGCCCTGTTCAGTTGACGATTCACCGCCTCTTCCAAGCCGTGAACATCTGCTTCCACCAAAGCGTCATTGGAACCCAGAAACTGCACCATCTTATTCTTCAGGCGGTTGATCCTGAGCATGATTTCAAGCCGGCTTGAAAGCTGACCCAGGTTTGATTTAAACACCTGGCTTGTCTTCTCATCCTGGTTGTGTATTTTCTGGACCTCCTGGATAAAGGCCAGGGGATTGCCTGCCAAAAAATCCATCAAAGCCTGGTCCATGTTTCCCTGGCTTTGATCGGATTCAGTTTCCTCTGGCTCCTCCTGATCCCTTAACTGCCGGACAAGTTCAGCCATTTTAACCAAATTAGCATCTACTTTAGCGTCTGGGCCGCCGGCCGGGACCTCTTCGGTTAAGGCACCGTCCAATTGAAGGCCTGTCTGCATTTCATGGAAAAAAAGCTGGTAAAGCCTATCAAACCGACCCTGTTCCCTGCGGCTTTTGGCAAAATTTGCCCGGAGCACTATCTTGAACTGGGGCTCGTCACAGAAATCCACAACCTCCAGCTGATTGAGGCAATCCAAAACCTCTGCCGTGGAAATCCGCAGGTCAGCAGCCCTGCAGCAGGATACAAATTTTAAGATCACGTTAACCATAAAATATTACCCTTAAAATAGAGATCAGACCTTTATAATATGCTGAATATTCTCTTGGACCACATCATAGTCAGCCTTGTGTTTACACAGGGTGTTCAGGGTTTTAAAGATGGCATCCTCCGTGATATCGTCATGTTGAAGAATCATCAAGGAGGTTGCCCAATCCAGGGTTTCCGAAATACAGGGCTTTTTTTTCAGGTCCAGCTCCCTAATCCTGGATACGGCATGAACCACCCGGGTAAGTAATCGTTCCTGGATCCCTGGAATTTTCATCCGCAAAATCTCTTTTTCCGTTTCAATGGCCGGATAATCAATGTAAAGATGAATGCATCGCCGTTTCAGGGCATCGCTCATGTCCCTGTAATTATTAGAGGTCAAAACCACAAAGGGCTTACTTTTGGCAGCAATGGTGCCAAGCTCGGGTATGGTAACCTGAAAGTCACTGAGCAGTTCCAATAAAAAGGCTTCAAATTCCGGATCGGATTTATCAATTTCGTCAATGAGCAAAACCACGGGATCTGCTGATGAGATGGCTGCCAAAAGCGGCCGGGTCTGGAGGAACCGATGTGAAAAAAAGGCGTCCTCGTGTCCTGCTATCTCATCCACGGCCTCGGCCAGGGTGGCTGTGGAGGAAACAACATCATTAATTTTTTCCTTAAGCATCTGGGTATAGAGCAATTGCTTGGCATAGGCCCATTCATACAAGGCCTTTGATTCATCCAGGCCTTCATAGCACTGCAAGCGGATCATCTCTTGCTCCAGGCACAGGGCAATGCTCTTGGCAAGTTCTGTCTTGCCCACACCGGCAGGCCCTTCAATCAAAACCGGCTTTTGGGTTTCCTGGGCCAGAAAAACAATGGTAGAAATTTCCTGTGACGGTATATACCCCGTCTGTTCCATCCTGTTCTTAACATCTTTAACGCTCGTGAACGACATTTTTCTTCCTTTGCCTTTGTTTAGAACCAAAAACAGATAAATACCAGCTATACCGGCAAAGGGCAAGACGGAAACAAATTCCAATAAAACCAATAAAAAAAATTTATTCCCGGGATGAACTTGAAAGCACCTTGGGCACATGACAAATATGTAGGGGGAAGGGTAAAATTATATTGGACTCTTTGAAAATATTAATTTAGAGTAGTTACCGGGGGTAAACAATAAAAAAAGTTCCGGATCTTTCACCCGACATCAAAGAAGGAGGAGACCATGACACCTGAAATCAATAAGATACTCTATGCAACAGACCTGTCTGAAAGTGCAAGGCATGCATTTGGATATGCCGCTGATCTGGCCGAAAAATACCAGGCTAAAATCACCATTCTCTATGTAATGGAAAACTTAAATCACACCTCTGAAGTGCAGGTCAGCGAATTGGTGGGACCGGAAATCTGGAAGGAACTCAAGCTGCAAAAACACGAATATCTGATCAAGAAGATTCAGACCAGGGTGGAAAATTTCTGCCGCGAAATGTCATCCATCCATGATTCCTGCCAGCTTCTGGGAGAAGATATTCGCATTAAAAACGGAAGTCCCCAGGAGGTCATCCTGGAGACTTCCGTAGAAATGGGAGCAGACCTCATTATCATGGGCACCCATGGATACAATATGCTAAAGGATGCATTGATCGGCGGCACTGCCCGGAAAGTTGTCAAAAAAAGTGAAATCCCTGTAATGGTAATCCGGCTGCCCAAAAAACAAGCGCAAATTGCCAATCCTTAAAACCTGTCTGCCCAGGCAAACAATTCAGGGGTTCCACCGGTGTGCCAGAACAATACGGACTGGTCTTTGGTGAAGAGCTTCCTTTGAATCAGATCCAAAAGACCGCCCATGGCCCGGGCCGTGTACACGGGTCCCAAAAGAATTCCTTCCTGCTGTGCCAGATCGTCAATGGCATTGAACTCAAGATCACCGGGCCTTGCATACCCCGCCCCCAGGTAATCACAATTGAGTGAAAAATCTGTCTCAGTCAGGACCATGTCAACACCGATTCTTTGGGCGGTTTCATTGGCAATTTTTTCCAGAATAGGCAAAAATGAGTCCTCCCCGGTTTTGACCTGGTCAATGCTGATGCCCAGGATCTGTCCTGCAAAACCTGTCACCTTTGCCCCGAGAGTCAGTCCTGCCTGGGTGCCGCCGGAGCTTGAGGCAAAGACAATGGCATCCGGCGTAAACTTCATGGATGTAAGCTGATCCTTAAGCTCGATCATGGCATTCACATAGCCCACGGACCCCATGGCGTTGGATCCTCCCAGGGGTATGACAAAGGGCTTTTTCCCCCTGGCCGTTAAATCGCCGGCCACCTGAAAAAGCCTAGTATCCCTATTTTCTCTGTCGCAATAATGAACCCTGGCCTTAAAAATTTTGTCCAGGAGCAGATTACCCTTGGGAACCTCCGGCTTTGTGCCGTTTAAAACCAGGTCACAATCCAGGCCGGCCTTGCATGCAGCCGCCGCCGTAAGACGGCAATGGTTGGATTGGATCCCCCCTGCGGTCACCAGGGTATCAGCCCCATCTGCCAGGGCCTGGCCAATGAGAAATTCCAGCTTTCTGGTTTTATTGCCCCCCATTCCCAGGGAGGTAAGATCGTCCCGTTTCATATAGATGGAAGGTCCCTGGCAGCCCTTTGTCAGAGTCCTAAGGTGATGGATGGGTGTTGGAAATTCAGCCAGGTTAAATCGTGGCAGTTTATCAAGTTTCATAACGCCCCCTCTGGTGGAATCTGTTTAAATATTGTATATAAGTTCCCATTACTTAATTGTCAATGGGTCAAAATTTTACTGATAAAATCAGCTGCCCGCTCGGTTTGGGGATTGTCAAAAAATTGGCCCGGGCTTCCGGTTTCAATGATTTTACCCTCATCCATGAACAGCACCCGGTCGGCCACTTCTTTAGCAAACCCCATTTCATGGGTGACCACACACATGGTCATGCCCTCGGATACCAGATTGACCATCACATCCAAAACTTCGCCTATCATTTCCGGATCTAAAGCTGAAGTGGGCTCGGCAAAGAGCATGATTTCAGGAGACATGGCAAGCCCCCTGGCAATGGCAACCCGCTGCTGCTGACCGCCGGAGAGCTGGGCAGGATAGGCCCCTGATTTTTCCGGCATCCCCACCTGGTTAAGTTTTTCCATGGCAACTTTTTCAGTCTGCCTTTTATCCATATTTTTGACATTGACCGGCACCAGCATAATGTTCTGGAGCACCGTCATATGGGGATTCAAATGAAATTGCTGGAACACAAACCCGATCTCCGCCCTCAGCTTTGTCAGGTTGACAGATCTCGCATGGACAGGGATCTCATTGACCATGATCTCCCCCTTCTGGATTTTTTCAAGTCGGTTGACACACCGGATCAGGGTGGACTTTCCGGAACCGCTGGGGCCGCAAATGACCAGGACCTCCCCCTTTTCTATCTTTAAATTAACATTGTTCAACACATGGAGCTTGCCATACCATTTGTTTACATCTTTAAATTCGATCATATCCTTCTCCCAAATTGTGTGTTTATCCCATCCTCTGTTTCTTGTCAGTCCCTGCATTAACAGCCATTTAAACTGCCATTCTCTGCTCCAGGTAATTGGACAAGAGGATCAAGGGGTATGAAATCGAAAAGTAAAGAATTCCGACCAATGAAAAGACCATGAGCCCTTCGGGAATCCTGACCACGGTAACCCACCCCACCCGGGTCAATTCCATGACACCTATTACCGATACCACAGAGGTGTCTTTTTTCAGCAGCACATATTGTCCCACCAACGGCGGCAGGATCACCTTCATGGCCTGGGGAACAATCACCAGACGAAGAGAGGGAATCAAACCTTTGTTTTGCATCCCCATAGATCACAAGATCTATCCCAGGGTCCAGGCCGCACTCGGGCATGATTGTGATTCCGGCCTCTTTGGCCTTCTTATCAAGGGCTTCGGGGGAATAGGCATAATTGGTGTTAACCACATTCACCCTGGCTTCCAGAGCTGCTTCATACACAAAGGTTTTAAATTCCTTCGGCAAAAGGTCAATGACCACATCCACCTGTTTATACAAAGTCAGCAGGTCTGCCCTGTTTTCCGCATCCACCCGTACCTGGGTGATCTTTTCCATGTTGGTGAAATCGGTAATTTTTGATAATTCGTCAAATTGGATATCTGCACAGATAATCTCCGTCACACCATCATCGGAAGCCAGATCATGGAGTGCGGTTCTTCCCTGGATACCGCATCCTCCGAGAACTAAAATTTTCATATGTATCTCATTTATTTATAGTGGTTATGATTATGGATGCCCCCAGGCATTCCCTAATGTACACATTAAAACAGTTCTGATAGCTGGAGCTACAATTTAAGAAACAATTGCTCAAATGTGGTGCGCACATGCTGTTTCATCAAATTCATAGCTTTTTCCTCATTTCGGTTTTCAATGGCCTGTACAATCTGCAAGTGCTGCCGGGGGCCGGTTTCCTGATTTCCTGTACTCAATTTCCCGGTATAATATTTATCAAAAAAGAAAATATAGGTATGGGAACGCCAAAAGGCATGACGGCAGTATTGCTCCAAATATTTGTTCCGGCTGATCTTTGCGATCCCCAGGTGAAACGCTTCGTTGACACGGACATAGGCAAGTTTTGAAGGGAATATGACAATTCTGTTTCAAGCAAAAAATCACCGGGTTTGAAATGATTATCCAGGATCAACCTCAGAATGGATTTGTATGCAAATTCTTCCAGATTTTTTTTTGCCGTTACATTGCCCCCAGATTTTTAATGTGTACATTAGGTTGATACAGATTCCCATGTCAAGTTGTTTTTTCGATTAAATTTTTCCGGGCAACCAACGCCCACTTGAAAAACCTATTCAATTCCCACCCAGGGAGTGGTATACTATCCGATCCGGTCAACAAAAGAATATAATGCCGGGTGATGATCATAAAAAAGGAAAGTTTGAATGAATGTTTGTTATGATGGAAATGTTCTTGAAGAATTGCTTTGGCTGTTAAAACTTGAAAAAATTGAAGATAGCATATTCAGGGGTCAGAGCCAGGACCTCGGGTACGGCAATGTCTTTGGCGGCCAGGTCATTGGCCAGGCCCTGTCTGCCGCCTCCCAAACCCTGACCCCGGATTTTCATGCCCACAGCCTCCATGGATATTTCATGCGGCCCGGGGATGCCACAAAACCCATTATTTATACCGTGGACTGCATCCGGGATGGAAAAAGCTTTGTCACCCGCCGGGTGGTGGCGGTTCAAAAGGGTCAGGCCATTTTTTCCATGGCCGCCTCTTTTCACAGGAGAGAGCAGGGCTATACCCACCAGGACCCCATGCCCGAAGTTAAAGGGCCCGATGGCATTGAATCAGAGGTTGCGATGGCCAAACGTCTCTCTGATCAGATTCAGCCGGCCATTCTGGAAAAGCTGCTTTGCAAAAAGCCCATTGAAATCCGGGTGGTCAACCCGGTCAACCCCTTTTCTCCCACCCCAATGCCTCCGGTAAAGTATGTCTGGTTCAGGGCCATTGACAAGATCCCCACCGAGGATACAGCTGCCCACCGGTATCTTCTGGCCTATGCCTCGGATTTTCACCTGGTTTCCACATCCCTTTATCCCCACGGCAAAACCTTTTGGTCCCAGGATATGCAGGTGGCAAGTCTGGATCATTCCATATGGTTCCATCGAAAATTTTCCATGGACGACTGGCTCCTCTATGTAATGAAAAGCCCCACTGCCTGCAATGGAAGGGGACTGAGCACAGGATCCATCTATACCCGGGACGGGGTCCTGGTGGCCAGCGTTGCCCAGGAAGGATTATTGCGGCCCTTGAAAAACAACCCGCTGCCCGGCCAATAAAAATCGGTCCGATAAAAATCAGTCACCCAAAAGGGAGGGAGTTGGGTTCCATGTGATCTCCTTTTTCGTCCTGTCTTCTTTTTCATTATAGTGAAAACTAAAATACATTTATGGATTTGTTAAATCAATATATTCAACCCAATATATGGACTTGTCACCTGTCTCCCCTAAAAAAGGTTGTACATTAATTTAGAAATATAATATAATTCCCGGCATTCCGTAAGATTCAATTCTCTTTTGATTCACAAGCCTGCTCAAGCGCCTGTCACACTTACATTCTTTAAATCCATTTTTTTAAGGAGAGAAATCATGACTGACAGTACTTACAAAATTATCGACCTGGTTGGATCAAGCCCTTCATCATGGGAAGATGCTGCGACAAGCGCCATTAAAAAGGCCTCACAATCTTTAAAGGATTTACGAATCGCAGAGGTTACCAAGCTTGATATTAAGATTGAAAACGGCAAGCCTGCCCAATTCAGGACCAATATGCGCATTTCATTCAAATATCAGGACTAAAACTTCAGGACAGAATAGGTCTTCCCTGGCCCGGCATTTTACCGAGCCAGGCCTTTAATTTAGCCGGGAAGCACCACAAAGCCTTTTCCTATTTCACCTGCCCCGGCCATTGGGCAATCCAATTTGGCGCAATCCAGCCTTGAAAAGCTCAGGGGAATTCAGGTAACGGTGGTCCACAACTATATATGGAAAGACAGCCTCGAGACTTCGGGCCGGATTCTTGAAATCAGTCCCTCCATTGAAAAAGTAATAGGGTATACCCGGGAAGAACACCTGGAGGATTATAAAACCCTGCTGGCCCAGCCGAATAAATAAATGCTCAATTGCTCCATGAATGCCCTGCTCATCAAAAACTCCAATTGAAAGCCTGTAAAAATCATTGGATCCATCCGCAATATTTCAGCCCGGGTAAAGGCCCGGAAAGCATTAAAAACCGCCTACCATGAACTGTAGATGGAAATTCACCCCTTCCACCTAAAAAGTTATCCTTCTTATAAGGAGGTGTTGGGCAATAAAAGAGAATCCGATAACAGATTGGCACAACAGTTGCTGTCTTCTAATTTACAGATCGGGTTACAGATCGGGTCGGGGAATCGTGTAATTCGGGATGACAACCGGGATGCTGATGGATTCAAGCAGCGGCCTTAATAGCCTGGAAATAATTTATGGGCAAAGAAAGGTATTTTATAAAATACAATTTATTAAATTTTATAAAATCATTGACACCAATAAAATTTATGGCTACAAAAACAACAGACTTCACGACAAACCTAAAATTCAGGAACAGGAATCACCGATGGAGACTGCATTTTTCTTGAACATAGTGACACATTTTTTTTTGCAAATTTACAAAAAAATTTGGCGAAGCCAACTATTAAAGCATGCACAATCCATACAATTGATAAATCACCGGCATATGAATGATATTTCATATGCCGGTTTTATATATGGGCCCTTGTGTTTTTGTTGTCCAGCCAATGGCGGTTCAGCAAAAAATTATTATTTATTTTAGGAGGAAGTATGAAGCGCTTTACGATTTTTAGTATGATGATCTTTTTTATAATGGGGTTGATATTACCAATGTCTGCATCAGCAGAAAAAACCTTGAAAATCGGCCTGGGTGATCCCATCGAATCCGACCAGGGTGTTTTGGCACTTCGGTTTAAAGAGATCATAGAAAATACCAGTGACGGAAATTACAAAGTGGACATTTTCCCCGCCGGTCAGCTGGGTGATGAGCAGAAAATGGTAAAAGATTCCCGCAGGGGTTCCATTGACGGTGCTGTTGTTGCAGTTAACAACATTACCCCCTTTGCAAAATCAGTTGGTATCCTGACCCTTCCCTACCTGATGCAGAGCTTTGATGATGCCGTAAATGCCACCACCGGCGCCCTTGGCGACAAATGGCGGGAAGCCCTGATTAAAGAAGCCGGTGTTCACGTTCTGGGCTGGGCATATTCAAATTTCAGGGTTCTGACAAACTCAAAAAAACCCGTTACCACCCTTGGCGACCTTAAAGGTCTTAAAATCCGCGTTCCCAAAAATGCCATCATGATCGCCACCTGGAAAGCATTGGGTGCTGAGCCCATCCCCATGGCATGGCCGGAAACCTTCACTGCAATGCAGCAGAAAGTTGTTGATGGCCAGGACAATCCCCATATTACAAATTATACCATGAAGTTTTATGAGGTTCAGGACTACTCTTCGGAATGTCATTACCTGTTCTCCCTGCAGCCCCTGGTTGTTGGAGAAAAATTTTTCCAGTCTTTGTCTGCTAAAGACCAGGCCATGTTCACCCGTGCCGGTATCGAAGCACAGCAGGCCAATCTGCTTTTCAGCGTGACCAAGTCTGAAGCTGCAAAACAGAATATGATTGACAAAGGTGTTGAATCTCTTGAGATTAAAGATGAAGACCAATGGTCAAAGCTTGCAATAGAGAAAGTATGGCCGCAATTTTATGACACCGTGGGCGGAAAAGCCGAAGTTGATAAAGTTGTAAACGCGCTTGGACGTTAGTTAGATCCTGAAATCTGCCCGGCATCTGCCGGGCAGATTTTTTATAGATTTTTGGAGTCATTTATGCGAGCCAAACCAGTACTCAAGTTTTTAGACAATATCGAGAGCTATATTTGTCAGGTCCTGTTGGTATTTTTTGTATGTCTGCTGTTTCTGCAAATTGTACTCAGGATGGTTTTCAGTGCAATGCATTCGCTTTCCCAGTATTTTGCTTTTCTGGAGTATTACCCGTTACCGGCTTCCCTCGCCTGGGGAGAAGAACTTTCCCGATTTGCATTTGTCTGGTTCGTTTTTTTCGGCGCAACCTATGCCGCACGGCTTGCAGCCCATAACCGGGTGACCTTTCAGTTTAAACTGTTTCCTAAGATAGTGGGAGATATCTCAACCCTTCTGGCGGATATTGTGTGGATTGCCTTTAATTGCACCATGGTTTATTACAGCATCAATGTAATAAAAGAAGGATTCCAATATCCGGAGTATTCGCCAACCCTTGACTGGATCATGGCCTATATTTTTATGATTTTTCCCCTTGCCTTTTCCCTAATGACCATCCGAATTATACAAGTCAATATTATGAAATATATTCTTAAAATTGAAATTGATGATGTTGACAAAATAGACACAGGGGACCTTGATGATGAAAACCCTGAAAGCGGGGTGACATCATGAGTGTTACAGCAATAATTTTTATTACATTTGTCGGACTTTTACTAATAGGAGCACCCATTACCCTTTCCCTTGGAGCGGCTGCCATGGGGGGGATGATTTTTTCCGGCAAGCCCCTGGAAGGGCTTGTGGAAATTGCCTATACCTCTGTTAATTCCTTTCCCATCATGGCCCTTCCGGCTTTTATTCTGTCCGGGGCCCTCATGGAATCGGCGGGCATATCCAGACGGCTTGTTGCCGTGGCGGAAGCCATGGCCGGACCCTTCACCGGCGGTATGGCAGCCTCCACGATTTTATCCTGTCTCTTTTTCGGGGCGATCTCAGGCTCCGGCCCTGCCACAACAGCAGCCGTCGGCATGCTCATGATCCCTGCCATGGTGCGTCACGGGTATGATAAGGGCTATGCAGGAGCTGTCACCTCCTCTTCCGGGGGCTTAGGGGTTGTTATCCCCCCAAGCATTCCCATGGTTATTTACGGGGTGGCGGCTTCCCAATCCATTGCCGATCTTTTCATCGCAGGGTTTATCCCCGGTATTATGCTGGCTGTAGGTCTGATGGTCATGAATTATATTCGATCCAAACAAAAAAAATATAAGGGGGATGGTGGAAAACTGTCTGCCAAAACCGTGATGGTCACCATGAAGGATGGTTTCTGGGCGCTTTTAACACCGGTCATCATCCTTGGTGGTATCTATACGGGTTTTTTTACCCCCACCGAGGCTGCCATTGTTTCGATTTTTTATACCCTTTTTGTTGGAATTTTTATTTATAGGGAAATTGAGCTTAAGGGTGCCATGAAGGCCCTTGAAAGCACCACATGGATAACCGGCCGTGTTCTGATTATTATGTTCACGGCCCTGGCATTCGGCCAGCTTCTCACCATCAACAAGATTCCCGATCTCATTGCTGCGGGGTTGTTAAACCTCACGGATAATCTGTATATGATCTGGGCCCTGATTATCGTCTTTCTCCTGTTCATGGGAATGTTCATGGAAACCCTGGCAACCATCATGCTGGTGACCCCGGTACTTTTGCCGGTAATGGTTTCCCTCGGCGTGGACCCCATCCATTTTGGTGTTGTCCTGGTCTGCTGTTGTGAAATTGGTTTTGCAACACCGCCCCTTGGGGAGAACATGTTTATTGCTTCGGGTGTGGCAAGGAGCACCTTGGAAGATATATCTCTGAATGCGCTGCCCTTTGTATTTGTCAGCGTACTGGTTGTATTTCTCATCGCCTATGTGCCCTCCCTGACATTATGGCTCCCTGACCTGTTAAACAATTTATTTCAATAACAGCACCCACGGATGGAAAAAAACATTTAAAGGATAGTAGGGCTATCCATACTATCCTTTAATATTATCCGATCTATTAAAGGTACCTCATTCAACAGAAGGGAGACAAATATGGAATATATTAAAAAAGCCATGAAAACGCCAGAGTCAAATACAGATACGATTCGCGGTATTGTTCAGGGCATATTGTCCGACATAAAAAAGAACGGAGAACGGGCCGTTATCCAGCTGGCTAGAAAATTTGATAATTGGGAAGGGGATTTTATCCTCAGTCCGGAAAAAAAACAGCGTCTCATTGATTTGGTCCCGGAAGAAGTTAAGCAGGATATCCGCTTTGCCCATGAGCAGGTTTACGGATTTGCAAAGGCCCAACGGGATTCCATCAGCGAATTTGAAAAAGAAACAATCCCCGGGGTACGACTGGGCCAGAAAATCATTCCCATGGATGTTGCCGGCTGTTATATTCCCGGAGGGCGGTTTGCCCATGCCTGCTCTGCCATCATGAGTGTTGCCACGGCAAAGGCGGCCGGGGTTAAAACCGTTATTGCCTGCTCCCCGCCCCGGGGGGAGAGTATTGCCCCGGCAGTTGTTTATGCCCTGGAGGTGGCCGGCGCCGATATTATCATTGAGATGGGCGGGGTCCAGGCCATTGCCACCATGGGATTAGGTCTTTTTACCGGCAAACCGGCCAATATTCTGGCCGGCCCTGGCAATGCCTATGTGGCCGAAGCCAAAAGTATTCTTTCCTCTGGAGGTATTTGCACCATTGATGTGTTTGCAGGCCCCACGGAATCAGCCATAATTGCCGATGATACCGCCGATTATATGACCGTGGCAATAGATCTGGTATCCCAGGCAGAACACGGGTATGATTCTCCGGTCTGGCTGTATACCGACTCAAGGGAACTGGGGGAAAAAGTACTTGAGGTCATGCCGAAAATCATTGAGGATATGCCCAATCCCGAGGTGGCCCAATCCTCCTGGAGGGATTATGGTGAAATCGTCCTCTGTAAAGACAGGGAAGAGCTTTGCCAGGTCAATGATGACTATGCTGCAGAGCATGTTCAGGTAATGGCCAGGGATCTTGACTTTTGGGTGGATAATCTTAAATCCTATGGGTCATTATTCTTAGGAGAGGGCAGCACGGTTCCCCATGGAGATAAGTGTTCGGGCACCAACCATATTCTTCCCACCAAAAAAGCCGGATATTATTCGGGCGGACTCAACGTAATGAAATTTCTCAAGATCTATACCTACCAGGAGATCAGCAAAGAGGCCAACAAGGTTGTCAGCGGCGCTGCCTCCCGGCTGTCCAGGGTTGAGGGGATGGAAGGCCATGCCAGATCCTGTGACTGGAGATTAAGAAGATATTTCCCCGACCGGGAATGGAACTTTGAGGTCTATAACCAGACAAAGTATTAGACCCCGGGTAATCGCTGCATGAACAGCGACACAGATATACAAGAGGATAGATCATGTCCAGCAATAAAAGATTCACAAAGGATTTCACCCTGCAGGAACCCATTTGTGATGAAGGAATTGAAAAAGCCCTTGAAATTTTAAAATCAGGCAAACTCCACCGGTATAATGTCGATCCCGGGGAACAGGGTGAAACAGCACTTCTGGAAGAAGAGTTTGCCGCTTACATGGGGAAAAAGTATTGTCTGGCCTGTGCCTCCTGCGGCAGCGCCATGTACCTGGCCCTCAAAAGTGCCGGTGTAAGACCCGGTGATAAGGTTTTGTGTAATGCTTACACATTGGCCCCTGTTCCCGGCGCCATAGAAAACGCAGGGGCTGCCATTGAGCTGGTTGATATTATAGACGATTACACCATTGATCTTACTGATCTTGAGACAAAAGCCGCTGCTCCCGATACCAAATACTTCATGCTCTCCCACATGCGCGGGCACATCACCAACATGGACAGGCTCATGGAAATCTGCCACGCCCATGGCCTTGTGCTTATCGAAGATTGCGCCCACACCATGGGGGCCTTCTGGGACAAAAAAAAATCCGGTTCCTTTGGCAAGGCTGCCTGCTTTTCCACCCAGACCTATAAGCATATGAATTCGGGAGAAGGCGGATTATTGGTAACAGATGACCCGGATCTCATTGCCCAATCCATTATTTATTCAGGTTCCTACATGCTCTATGAACGCCATACGGCCAGGCCTGACATGGATGTATTTGAATCTCTAAAAACACAGGTTCCCAATTATTCGTGCCGCATGGACAATCTCCGGGCAGCCCTGTTAAGGCCCCAGCTGAAGAGGTTGGATATCCAGTGTGACCGCTGGAACAAGCGATACCTGACCCTGGAACAGGGATTGAACAAGATTAAGGGGATTACCTGCCCCCCGAGAAACCCAAAAGAAAACTATGTTGGAAGCTCTATCCAGTTCTCCCTGGTCAATCAGGATGAAGAAACCATCCAGACATTTCTGGGGGGGTGCCTGGATCAGGGGGTTGAACTCAAATGGTTTGGCAATAAAGAGCCCGTGGGATTCACCTCTGCCTATTCAAGCTGGAAATATTTTGGTGAACTGCCTTACCTTCACAACACCCGGCGCATCCTGGCCGTCATGTGCGATATGCGAATCCCCCTGACATTTACCCTGGATGATTGTAAATTTATTATTAAAATAATCGCAGACGTGGCAAAAACCGTATTAAAATAAGGAAAACTATTATGTCAAAAAAAACAATTCAGACCGATAATGCTCCCGCTGCCATTGGGGGCAGATGTTGAAGTGGAAGCGGTTTTTCAGCTATAATGAAATCTAAATAAATTTACCAAATTTAATAAAAAGGAGACGCTATGAATTTTACAAAATTTCCCAGAAGAAACTACCTCCAGGGTTCTACCCCCCTGGAGTTTATGCCTGCTTTGACCCAGGCCCTTGGCAACGATGTAAATCTTTATATCAAACGGGATGATCTTCTCCCGGGATCTGCCGGGGGCAACAAAACCAGGAAACTGGAATTCTGTATTGCCGATGCCCTTGACCAGGGTGCAGATACCATCATAACCTGCGGGGCGGTACAATCCAACCATGCCAGATTGACAGCCTCCTGGTCTGCCAAGGAAGGACTGGACTGCCACCTCATCCTTGAAGAGCGGGTAAAGGGTTCCTACAAAGAGGAAGGCAGCG
>PIVS01000522.1 GCA_003353855.1 Desulfobacteraceae bacterium | reverse complement strand
AATAGTAGTTTCAACCCAATTAGAGTTATTAGCTAAGTCTGTATCTACAGTACCTAATACCATTCGGTAAGTCTGCTTAGTATCTTCTAAATAAGTCTCTAACCCATCATATCTTTTTACTGTAGCTAAAGCGTTTCTACCAGCTAAATCTGCTACTGTATGTCTAGCATCAAAAGGTCTTTGAGTACTTACATTAAAGTTCGAAGACATTGCTATATCGCCTGTTCCGGCCATAGTATTTTATTTTTAATGTTATAATAATTCAGCACAGACTCTAGCTGTTGTAGCCGTACCAGTTGGTACGGAAGAAGCTAAAGCTGAACCTGCTACAAAAGTATTCCAATCGGTATTACCTCTAGAAGCTGTATAACTAACAAAAGATGCACCACCTCCAGTGATTTGATGAATTCCTATCCAATAAAAATCGCATGTTAGTACTTCTAATGTACTATCCAAAGTAACATCTATAGTATGTATAGTAGCATCAATAGTAGGTATCAAAGTACCTTCTACTCCTACTAATTCTGCACCCGTAGCATCATAAAACTTTACAGTTATAAGATTAGTAGTAGTAGATCCGTTTACCATAAACCTGACAGTATTTAAAGATAATGTATCAGGAGTATAAAACTTTTGATATACAGCTACATTACTTATAGTACTAGAACCTCCTTGAAGATTAAAGTCTGCTATAATTGTTTTAGATGTCGTAGAAGAACCTCCTCCAAGAGCAGATACTTCCTGAGTAGTAGCTACATAGCTAACACCATTTATGTCTGTAACATAGAATTCCTCTCTACCTTCCAGACCTCCTAACTTCTTTCTTCCATCTAGACTTCTGCCCATGATTATAATTTTATTACCCTATCATTACTACATTATCAGGTAATGTGGCATGAGAAGAAGTTATCCAAAGCTCGTTAGTAGATGCTCCGGCTGCTATAGCAGTAGCTCCTGATTTTAAATTAGTCATTAATATACCGTCTGGATTTACTCTAAAATCCATTGTATCTGTAGCATTATACATTCTAAAAATCTGTCTAGACCTACTTAAATCTATATAAGCTCCTAAACCCGTTGCATCATCATAACTACCAACATCAAACCCATTAGGTTGTATATTAAAATAACCGTAATCAGCATTAGAGTTTCTAGTATTAAACTCCATATTGTGATTAGTATTCCAAATTCTAAATCTATGACTATCGTCTTCTCCGTTAGTACCATCTATAATATCGAATGTTCTACTATTGCCATCCATATTAATTTCTACATCAAATATAGATGTACCCCCTAAGTCTACAGCAGTTCCGTTAGCTGTAGTAGCATGACCATCAGTTAAAACAAATCCTGCATCTGTTCCCCATTCAACACCTCCAGTACCATTGGGATTCAGCACCAGAGCAGTATTAGTTTCTGTAGTAGGTATTTCTAAAATATCTGCATAACTAGTAGCTAGACCTGCTATATTTTGTGCTGTAACTACATACTGTAATCCGTCTATATCTGTTACAAAAAATTCTTCTCTACCTTCTAAACCTCCCGGTTTTATTTTACCTTCTAAAATTCCCATGATTATAATATAAATGTGTTAGTAAAACTTGTCTGAGTTGTAATATTATTAAACTCATAAACATTGTAAGTAATGTTAGCTACTCCTGCAAATACAAAAGATTCAGTTCTTAATGTCCAACCAGGCAAAGTCTCAAAACCATTATTATCTAATATAGAATCTAAAGTTCCATCACCTATAGATTGCGGATAACAGAAATAATATACCTGCTCCGTTAAGGTATAAGTAAAGGATAGTTGAGTAGTAAACTCTAACTGACTTGTAGTAAGCATCTGTAAGTTAGCTACATTAAGTCCAGGATCTCCTGCTCCCCAATAAAGGATAGGATTATCGTCTGTTGTAGATAAATCCGGTATTCTAAATATCAAACCAAAGGATCTTAAAAGGTGAAGTAATTTTTTGTATAGTTCTAACTTAAGATTGTATCCTAGTATATCTGTTTTAAATAAGTCAAGAATCATCTTGATTACAGACATATACCTAGTAACAGCTTCTCCGTCTATCTGTAACTTAGTATAAAATCTAGTATAAATTGCATTATTTATATCAGATTCCTTAGTTAGTATATAGGCTATTTTAGTATCTAGTAACGCCATATTTTAATGAATTACATATTTACCATTAATTATCCATGCTCCAGAACCTACAGTAGCTGCAGGTAAATCTGTTATTACCATATAGTCTTCATAGTTTTCACACATAGCTTGTACTCTCTCGAATACATTTAAAGCTTGTTCTGTAAAACCTGAATCAATATATGTCTTAGTAGCCTCCAATAAAAAATATAAAACTTCTATCTCTTGAAAACTATCCTGAGTATCTTCTGTAGCTATTTTCCTAGCTATACATAAAGACACAAAATAGGAGTTAAGTAGACTAGCTTCTACACTTTCTGCTAAAGAGTTTTCTGCCTCTGCTGTAAATATACCATCTAGATAGTCATCGGTTACACCAAGTTCTTCTTTAGTTATATTTAAAGTCTCGACTTGGATTCCAGATAATCTAGAAGATAAATCGACTGGGGTAGAAGATAGATAGTTAGAGCCTACATAAAAAAGTAGTTCATCTACGGTGTTTCCAGTATCTGCATCTATAGTGATATCTAATGATTGAAAATCACTAGCTATCGTAAAACTTGTTATTTCTATCATACTGTAAAGATATGAAAAAAAGGGATAGGAATTTATCCCACCCCTTTTGGATTTTATAATTGTATTTACTATTAAGGTGCAGTTATTGTAGGTGATGTAGCACTTACAATTCCTCCAGTAGTCTGAGCAGTCGCATAGATATAGTCTGTTGAAATAAGTGCTGCTACGGATCTAGTCCATGCTCCTGTAGTAGCGTCAGCAATTACAGCAGCTTGTGCAACATCGTTGTCATATACTATAACAGAAGAACCTGGAGTTGCAAAACCAGTTATACTTGTAGATGTAGCTATTACAGTAGATGCAGTAACAAATGGAACTGGAGTAACACCCACAGTGTTAAAAGCTACGATATATTCCATTGGTGCTTTAACCCTAGAGTTAGCAGTATCCACTCGATTATCGTCTTTCAATACCATTACATCATACTCACCTCCAACAGCAGCATTACCTGTCCAACTGAAGTTATTTCTCCAATCAATTAGTCTGTTAGGGTCTGAGTCACCTTGAGCTAAATACTCAAGTTCTGCTAGATAAGGAGCATAACCTACACCATCATCACCCGTAACAGTTACAGTAGCTAACAAAGCTTCATCTTCTGGTAGAGTCAGTCTAGCTTTAAAGTTAGCAGGTCTACCAGGAATATGGCCCTGAGTATAGGTACGTAATTTATTACTGATAGTAATAGTAGCAGTAGAGCTAGTTACAGTAAAATAATCTAGTTTCTGCTCTCTAGCTAAAGAGTTATTCAAAGCTAATGTTATAGCAGTCGCAACAGCAGTAGCATCATCGCCTGTTTGTGC
>PIVS01001052.1 GCA_003353855.1 Desulfobacteraceae bacterium | reverse complement strand
CTGACCACCTTGACAATGAGACAATTTTTCGGGGCAATATCATCGGTATACACCGGCTTGCCCGTGGTAAGCGCCATGGCATCCAGTTTGGGGACGGGCTTATTTACAATTTTCATCTGGGATCACCCTCCCTTTCTTTGTCTTGAATATGGTCTTGGGATGTGACCTTAAGATATTTATTGATTGCCCGCATCTGGCTTACGTATCCTGTGCAGCGGCAGAGGTTCCCGGAAAGATATTGTTTGATATCTTCTTCACTGGGATTGTTCAGTTCTTTTTCCATGGCCAGTACAGTCATGATAAAGCCCGGGCTGCAGAACCCGCATTGATCCGCCCCCTCATCTGCCAAAAATTGCCCAAAGGCTGCGGCCTCTTTTTCCTGGCCCTCGATGGTGGTGATCTGCCTGTCTTGGAGACCTGCCGTAAGAATAGCACAGGACAACCTGGGGGTTCCATCCACCCACACCGTGCACAATCCGCAATTGGTGGTATCACAGCCTTGCTTGAGACTTAAAAATCCAAGCTCCCTCAGAAAATCAATTAAAAGAAGATCGGGTTCAATCTGCCGGGTATATGGTTTCCCATTGATGGTACAATTGATGGTACAATTTATCTGCATATGTCCTCAATTCCTCTTTTTACCAGTATTTCCGCCAAAAGTTGTCTATATTCCTTTGTCCCCCTCTGGTTGCTGCCAAATGACAGCTCTTCCACCACCTGGTCGCAGGCCAGCCCAATCTGTTTTTCATCGGGTTTTTCCGGCAGCAGGGCAGCAGCCTTTTTAGCAAGAATAGCCCTTGCCGGTCTGGCCCCCAGACAAATTCGCCATTGGTCTTCACAACAGGTGACAGCTGCAG
>PIVS01001051.1 GCA_003353855.1 Desulfobacteraceae bacterium | reverse complement strand
CTGGTGGAACCTGTAAAGGATTCAGTCCTGTCAAAAATGATTTTGGCAGGCTTACCTGTTTTCAGGGTCACGATGGCCGGGAAAAGCTCGCTGATCATGGTCTGTTTGGCGCCGAACCCTGCGCCTATTCTAGGTTTTATCACCCGGATCTTCTGTTTGGGGATTCCCAGGGCCCTGGCAGCAATATGCCGGATATGGAAGGGGATCTGGGTGGAAGAGACAATGGTCAATCTGTTGTTGTCATCCAGATAGGTGTAAGTTCTGAAGGTTTCCATCATGGCGTGGCTATTGGCTTTTACATGGTAGACCTCGTCCACGACCACATCCGAGGCTGAAAACTGACCTTTTGGATCCCCGCTTTCAAAATCGCCGGAACAGCAAAGATTCCTTTTTACCTTGTTGCCGATGTCAAAATTTACATGGTAGTCCTCTTCGGGATGGATGATACTGGGGTGATCCAAAGCCTTTTCAGGGTCCAGCACCGGCTCAAGCACCTCATAGGAAACCTTTATCTCCTTGATGGCTTTCCCCACCTCTTTTGCCGTGGTGCCGGCCACAATGGCCACAGGGTCCCCCACATATCTGACCACCGGATCAAGGATCAACCGGTCATAGGGACTTGGTTCGGGATAGGATTGACCGGCCATGGTAAACCTTTTGCCCGGCACATCTTTGTGGGTGAGCACACAGGCGATTCCCGGCATCTCAAGTGCCGACCGGGTATTTATACCCTTAATTTTCGCAAAGGCATGGGGACTTCTGACCACCTTGACAATGAGACAATTTTTCGGGGCAATATCATCGGTATACACCGGCTTGCCCGTGGTAAGCGCCATGGCATCCAGTTTGGGGACGGGCTT
>PIVS01000521.1 GCA_003353855.1 Desulfobacteraceae bacterium | reverse complement strand
ATATCCCAGCATTTTTTATTGGGTTTGTCGCCGTTTATCATCCGGGAAACAAGAAAAAGGAGCTGACGTTCAACGTGGTGGGGGATCTTGCGCCAGCCCTGTTCATAACTGTGGATTGCCTTTATGGAAATGCCCAGAAGCTGGGCCAGTTCTTTCTGGGTTTTGCTGAGTCGGGATCTGACTTCTTTGAAGTTGCTGCTGTCCATGGTTGCTTTTCTCAATTAGTTGGGTTGATATGAAATAAACCATATAAATATATACCACAAAGTGGGGGGGTGTCAATGTGCAAATTTCTTCCGGCCTTCACTGTTTATCATCTTTCCCGGAGGAGTTAAGCTGTTTTTTTTAGATGCCATGTTTGGTGATGACCAGGGGGTTGTTCTGTCAATTTTAATTGATAAAATCGGGGCCGACAAGACCGATTAAAACCGGTTGGCATAGTCCTTGACCGTCTCGTTCTGGGTCAGAAACCGGTAAAGGGTAGCCCGGCCTACTCCCAGTACCCTTGCAGCCTTTGATTTGTTGCCCCCGGTTTTTGTCAGGGCGGTCTTAACTGATTCAATGGTCAGTTTACCACGGGTCAGGGGGATTCCCATGGGTGACAGTTCCGGGGGGGGCAAAGGGGGCATGGGAATGTGGGTATCTCCGGCAAGATCCATGGGCAGGTCCGTGGGAAGAATTTTGTCACCCTGTGACCGGACCACGGAAAATTGGATCACATTTTTTAATTCCCTTACATTGCCCGGCCATGCATAATCCATCATAAAACTGAGGGTTTCAGGGGCAAGATCCGGAACCTTGTTTCCGCTTTCCTGCTCTGCTTCCTTGAGAAAATGGGCTGCCAGAAGGGGAATGTCACTTTGGCGGTTTCGCAGGGGGGGCAGGTGAATGGGGATGACATTGAGCCTGTAGTACAGGTCTTCCCTGAACCGGCCCTGGCGCACCTCTTCTTTGAGGTTTTTGTTGGTGGCACTGATAATCCGGACATCCACGGATACTTTTTTTTCCCCTCCAACTTTCTCAAAGGAACCTTCCTGGAGAAATCTGAGGAGCTTGACCTGGGTTTTTAAAGGGAGCTCAGCCACTTCATCCAGAAAAAGGGTGCCCTTGTGGGCAAGCTCGAAGCGGCCCTTTCTTTCCTTTACCGCTCCGGAAAATGCGCCTTTAACATGGCCGAATAATTCGCTTTCCACAATTCCTTCGGGGATGGCTCCGCAGTTTACCGGCACAAAGGCCCCGGTACCATAGGAGGAAATATCATGGATGGCATAGGCCACCCGTTCCTTACCGGTTCCGGTATCTCCGGACACATGGACCGGGTAATTGTACAGGGCCACATCCCGGATCTGCCGGAAAATATCCTGCATACTCTTGTCCTTGCCGATGATTCCGGCAAAATTGGACAGGTTTTCCGCCTGAAGGGAGAGTTTTATGGAATCGGTCATATCCTTGAAAGAGGCAATTATCCCTTTAAATATCCCGGCATTATCGATGATGGCAGATACCGTCATATCCAGGTGACGGGTTTCTCCCTCCTTGGTGACGGTGGTGACCGGGTATTGTTTTGTTTCAGACATTAAATCAGGTGTTTTTTTACAAAAAGAGCACTTGGGCCCGCAAAAGGGTGCCTGGAAAATAATATGGCAGTCTTTTCCGATCACCTCTTCTTTTTTATAACCGGTGATTTTTTCGGCTTCTTTATTAAACACCGTGATGATACGTTCCGGGGTATGGGCAATAACACCCAGTTTGAGGTTGTCCAGGACAAGATTGAGGTTGTCCCGGTCCAGAAGGGAATGGGTAAAGTTTTTCATTGCAGGCGGTTCCAATATCAACAGGTTAGGAATAATTTCTTCTGAAGTTCTAATTGACACATTTGTGTATCAGGTGCAATGCTTTTTTATTAAAATAATATTTTATTAAAATAATACAAAATTAAGGGTTTATACCGATTGATTTTTCAGCGTTTCTCTTATATGTCATTATCATGCTTTTCTTGCCATGGTAAAATCACGAGGTATTGTAATGGAATACGTGGATTTTAAAAAAGCATATTTTCATGGGCAGGATCGATCCGCCACGCCCATTTTGTCAATTGCCCATGCCAGAGTTTGTTATTAAATAATTTTTTCAATCAACCCAGGTTACCAGGGAATAGGAGTGCTTATGTTTAAGATAATCCAAAATGGCAAAAATCGGTTAGATATTGAGATCAGTGGAAAGTTGAACGCTGAAGATATGGAAATTGTATTAGAGGAGTTTGTCACCAAGTCGAAGAATATTGAAAATGGGAAAATGCTCTATGAAATTATCGACTTTCGTCTTCCGTCCCTTGGTGCAATTGGCCTTGAACTTTCCCGGTTTCCAGCGTTGTTTGGGCTTATGAAAAAATTTGACCGCGTAGCGGTATTAACCGATAAAACCTGGTTAAAGAAAGTAAGTGAATTTGAGGGGGCTTTGTTCCCTGGTTTAGAAATTAAAGCGTTTAATAGAGACCAAAAAGGGGAAGCAGAAACCTGGTTATCAAGTTAGGTTGATCTGAACTATTTGCGGTTAATTCTATTCCCAGGAGATACAATCTTTGGGGCAGTTTTTTATGACTTCATGGATATCTTCGTCTGAATAGTCATCCAGGGGCAATACTTCGAAAAAGCCTGCGTCGTTTATCCGGAACGCATGGGGCGCCAGTTCGACGCAGACTTCACAACCTATGCACTCGGCCATATCAAGGACAGGTCTTTTCATTGGTGCAGATCACCTTTATCTTATTTAAAAAAGCGGTTGAGCAGTCCTTTAAAGGCCTGGCCGTGCCGCGCTTCATCCTTGCACATTTCATGAACCGTATCATGGATGGCATCGTATCCCAGTTCCTTGGCTTTAACGGCAATTTCTTTTTTGCCTTTGCAGGCACCATACTCGGCCATAACCCTGGCGGTAAGATTTGCCTTGGTATCTGCTTCAACCACTTCACCTAAAAGCTCTGCAAACTTTGCAGCATGCTCTGCTTCTTCAAATGCAATCCGTTTGTATGCTTCGGCCACTTCCGGATACCCTTCCCGATCGGCCTGGCGACCCATGGCAAGGTACATGCCAACCTCGGTGCATTCTCCCATGAAATTGTCCTTAAGCCCCTGCAGTATTTCACTGTCAACTCCCTGGGCCACACCAATGGCATGACCATCGGCCCAGACAAGATCTCCTTGCTGGACAGAAAATTTGGATTTTGCAGCGCCGCACTGGGGGCATTTTTCCGGTGCATCGTCACCTTCATTGGAATAACCACAAACTGAACATACATAGGTCTTCATTAAATCATCTCCTTGTTAATAGTATTGTCCCACCAACCTTTTTGCATATGTGCATGCTTTTCCTTTTGCGCCAGGTCAAGAAGCCTGTAGCCGGAATCTAGAAGGATACCGTACAGCACCCCGCATCCGGGGTCTTCCTGCTGCTCGTAACCGGTTTGAGCAAGCTCGATCATTTCCTGAGCCAGTTCAATGGTCCGTGCAATGTTTTTGTCACATTTTTTTTTAAGCAT
>PIVS01001050.1 GCA_003353855.1 Desulfobacteraceae bacterium | reverse complement strand
CGGCCGGCATTTACCACGGCATCCTGATCAGAGGTCTGGTAGCTCATAAAGGGCATATCTCCCACAATAAATGTTTCAGGAGCCCCCCTCCTGACGGCATCACAATGAAGAATGCACTGGTCCATGGTTACGGGAATCGTCCCCTTGTATCCATAGACGCACATGCCCAGGGAATCCCCCACAAGGATCATGTCAAGCCCTGCTTTTTCCGCAAACTGGGCCGTGGGGAAATCATAGGATGTCAGCCAGGTAACTTTTTCTTTGGATTCTTTCATCTGATAAAAATCATGGATTGCTTTTTTCTTTGCCATCATGGTCTCCTTTGTGATTTTATCGTAATTCTTTAGGGGATATCGGCCGCATCAATGGGCCATCCCTGGTCGGGTTTGACTTCGGCATAGACAAGAAAGGTTTCGATTTTTCCCATACCCGGAATGGTTGCCAGCCTTGATTTAACCAATTCTCCAAGGTCATTCAGATCAGGTGCCACCACATGGAGCAGGTAATCAAACCGGCCTGTGATGTGGTAACATGCCCTGACATTGGGGATCTCTTTGATTTTATTTTCCAGGTTTTCAATATCTTTGACCCTATGGCGATCAAGGGAAATGCAGGCAAACCCCTGGGCTTTGAGTCCGAGTTTTTCAGGATTGACAACTGCCCTATACCCCTGGACAATTCCTTTGTCTTCAAGCTTTTTGACCCGATCCAGCATGGTGGAGGGAGCAAGGCCTGTCTCTTTTGCCAGTTCGCTGTTTTTTTTTCGCCCGTCTTTTTGGAGGGCCTTCAGGGTGTGCCGGTCTATTTTATCCATGGAATCTCCCAAATTTAATTCGGTTGTTAATGGAATAGGGCAGTGTGA
>PIVS01000070.1 GCA_003353855.1 Desulfobacteraceae bacterium | reverse complement strand
CTGGATTCACCTGCTTTGCCAACTTAACAAGCAAAACATTCTCATCATCTGTTCCTACGCCTGCAATGATGCCGGAAGCCCGCTTTATACCGGCCCGGATCAGCACATTTTCATCAGCCGCCTCTCCGATCAGGTAAAGGACCCCATCTCCATCCAGGTGGGTTTCATGCTTACTGTCCTTTTCTATGACCACCACATTGATGTACTTCTGGACCAGGTACTGTGTCAGCAGTCGGCCTATCCTGCCATAGCCACAGACAATATAATGGCCGTCGAGTTTTTTAATTTGATTGTCCAATTTTTGCCTCCCGAGAACGGATCGGATCCATCCTTCCACAAGAAATTTATTGATACCATTTATCAGGTACAGAAAAAACTGCCGCCAAACAGGATTAAAACCATGGTGAAAACACATCCAAACTCACCGACTTTTTCAAGCCGCATATCATGATATATCTGAGTGATATTCATCTGGAAATAATTGTGATATTGGATCAAGAGCTAATTATCACGTAAGCTGAGCTAATCATCCCCGACAAGAAAAAGCAACAGGAAAAGCAAATACAGAGTTTTGCTGTCCAGTAGGCAAGGATTCTTGCATGGTCGTCATCAAGTCTTAACCCAGATTTTCAGTGATGTATTATTTGGGTATCCAATAGATTTCGTATGGGTTGTGAAAAACCGAAGAAATGGCCTAAACCAAACATTGTCTCGATATGTACAAGCAACCTGGAACAGTTCACATAAAAGAGATACCTAAATGCCTCCCCAAATTACCACTCCTGAAATGGAAATTGCCATAGCTAACCACTTTGGCTTCCGGAAAAATCTAATTGTCCCGAATGTTAAATGGGGCCTGCGGTTAAACGGCAAGCCGATGCATGAATGCGATCTTTTGATTTTAACCAAAAACCGATATATTTGGGAGGTTGAAATTAAAGTGAGCAAGGCGGATCTCATTGCCGATAAAAAAAAGGCCCATGGCCACATTAGCAGCAACGTAAAGCGCTTGTACTTTGCGCTACCTCACTATATTGAAGATTATATCCAACATATACCGGATCGGGCGGGTGTTATCCTGGTGAACAAACCCAGGACCCGGCTGTCCTGTGAAGTTGTTCGGCCGGCAAAGAATGAAAAAGGCTACCAACTCTCCGATAAGGAGGTGTTAAAGATGGCTATGCTTGGGGCTATGAGGATCTGGAACCTTAAACAAAAACTCAAAGACAGAGTCGCCTGAAATATTTCAAGACATATGGGTTAGCTCACCGGCTGGCTGGATTTGAATTACCATGGCGACCGATTTGAGTTTGTCCCCATTATATGCTCTGAATTTTTTTGTATTCCTGATACAATTTCTTTACAAAGATCAATGGAATAACCTGTTGGGATATCATTTTCATCCAAAAAAGACATGGGAGGATAAAACTGACGATACCCCACTTAAAGATTTCCATAGATCTGATGACGATCTCCAAGAAAAAAGCCAGCATCTACCTTTACTGAAGTGCACGAAAATTTTAGCACGTCATTTCTAATAGTCTCTTTGGGTTCAAAGGACAACAGTTTTTCTCCTTTTTCTATTCGTTCTCAAGAGAGCCCAATTCATATAGGTAAAAGGAGAAAATGTGAATCTTCCGGAGCCAGCAACTGGCCCAAAGAGAGGTCAAACCGATGGGCATATGCATTTAAGGCCAGGCGGCCATAGGCGGAATCAAGCTGCTGCATAAATTTTCCTTGACGAGCACTGCGGGCAATATTAATCTCGGTTGGGAATACTGGTTCGTCAATGAGTTTTTGAATGTGGGCCTGTATCCCCTTGAGGCTTGCTGCTGCTTTTTCAGGCCGGGTTTTCATCCGGACAAAGAGGTCGGAGTTTCCATCCCTGACCTTGTGTTGAGCATAGACACCCTAGGTGAGCCCCTGGCGTTCCCGAAGGTCCTGGAACAGCCGCCCACCTGATCCAGCCCCCAGAATTTCTGCCAGGGTGGTGAGAGCGTCCCAGTGCCTGTGGTTTCGGGCTATAGTAGGGATTCCCAATAGAATTTGTACCTGTTGGCTGCCTTTTTTATCTAAAAGATATATCCTGCGGGGATGAATGACCTTTTCCTTGTTTTGGGGCTGGTTACAGTTCCAGTCCCGGGTAAAGACTTGGATCTGGTTGCCCAGGTGCTGCCAGCGTTCCATCAGTTGATCTTCGGGTAAGTCTGTATCACCTATCAGAAAATGTTTAGCCAGAAGATCTGTTTCCGGGGAATGGGCGCACCCGCAAATGACCAAAATTATAAAAAGCAATCTTCCAGCCATATTGCCGTTCCTTTGGGTACCCATCGCATGATTGATTTAGTCCAACGGATTTTCCAATTTCCGGTGACCTCCAGAATGACGTCAGGTGCGGTCCACTGCTCTTCCCATGCCTGCATGATGTCGGACAGATTTTTGTACTGGATTTCTCTGTGCTGCTCAAACAGGGCCAGGGGATTGGCGTGGAGGCGAACCCCTTGAGTGAGCCATAGCGAAACAAGGGCCGGATCTTCTAACTTTCCTCTCAGGTATAGTCCCATTTCCCTTTTCTGGCCTGATCCGGGTCAAAATTACCATAAAGGGTGAGCACGATGTTGGCCGGATGATAATACTGGCCGTAAAACCGTTTCACTTTTTTCGGGGTCGCCTGATAGGACGTCACATCAAAGGATGTAAACGCATTAGCAGTCCCTCCCGCCTGTTCGATAACCCTGAAGTACATCCCATCCTCAACCTTGGGGGTACCTTTGAACATCATGTGTTCAAACAAATGGGCATATCCTGACTCCCCGGGTTGTTCATCCCTTGCCCCTACCTGGACGGACCGTCTCACCGTAACAGTGTGCAGGTCTTTTTGAGGTGCTAGAACCACCCGAAGTCCATTGTCCAGAGTATAGAATTCAAGGCCCTGGGAAAGATTTGAATTCAAAAGAACATAGGTATCCGGAGAGAATGTGACATCTGAGTCTGCTGAGAATCCGGGTCCGGTCATCAGCCCCAAAAACAGAAGCAGGGTAAAAATCACAAGGATTGAGGGGGAAATCAAGGGTATGGATTCAAAGGGTTTCATGGAGGATTAACCGTACCGCATTCTGCTGGCTCTGGATATTTCTATTTTTGTTCGGTATTCAGCTCTGGGCTGAATGGAATGCTTCCTGGTCAATGCCCGAGGGTAAAGGGCACTTCAGGATACTATGGTAAAGTTTTGATTGTCACAGGCGAAATATTTATAGATAGGAGACGCTTTTTGTTAATAGACATATGAAATAGATTCCAAAAACATAAAATATGTACCCGATCCAGATCGGGTCAGAATATTCTTGAAATACAATATGGGTATTAAAATGAGGTGATGGAAATGATCTTAATTTTGTTTAAAAAGATCGAAAATTATCAAATTCTTGCTGATTGTGAGCATAATTCAACGGTAATTCCACAAATCAATTTTTAAAATATATTCTGTTTTTTTATTTTTGAGTTTGACATTACCCGCTTGAAGACTTTATAATTTCACAGTAAGGATTCTGTAGGAATTTATCATCTCGTCCTTTCCAGAGAGCTCGTGCATGTACCGCTTTAATCTAACTAGGCGCTGAAGCCACTGTATCACAATTCAGTGCGTGCACATTGTTTCCGTCGCGGTGGCTTAGCTCAATAGTTTAAACATAGGTCAAGTGAGTGGTACACTGGAACAGTTTTGGAAAATGGCCGTGAGGCTCTGACCTACCAGGTTGGAGAAATGAATAGAGATTTGTTGGAAATTCAGAGTAACCACACAATTAAGTTCAATATTTATTTAAGGAGTTATTATGTCTTACCGTTCTATCGCATCATATATGAATAAGCTTCTATCTAAAGTTGAATTGTCATATTTACAAAAGGGGATTTCTGAAGCGGTTGCCTTTTCTTCTGAGGCTCTGGGTAAAATTGAAGAGGGGTTTACGCTGTTTACTTCCGCCGATCATGATGCGGAAAAACGCAATGCCTTTTTCCATAGCTGGAGCATGACCAACAATAGCGCTGCCGGGCTTTCCGGTTTTTGTAATCGTTTGACCTATCATGTGTATAATGGGCAGCAGGTAAATGATGAAAGAGCGTTGTTGCGCACCGTTTCCAGTTTACACCGGGTGTTGGATGAAGATTTGGGGGTTACTGGCGGTATGGTGCATTGGGATATGTTTTATCGGATGGCGACGGCTATTTGCGGTAATGATAATTGGCTCTCCAGACGTTACCTGACTGCGGAAGCGGTAGCTTTTAAAACCTGGAAGGATCGCCAACTGCTGCGACAGAAGGATTTGATGATCGGGTTACTCACCACTGTGGGGCATGAAGTTTATACACATGGCGAAGTAGAATTTATTTTGCCCAAATTCCAAAGCTGGTTATCTCAAGTTAGCACTATGGATAAAAAGGAGCAGAACCGCTGTCTGAGTTGGATTTTCGTACACTGCGGGCCTACGGAACAGAACCATTTTTTCCATGCACTGCAAGCCGTGAAGCAATATAGCCAAGCGTTTGAGATGGATGTGTCTTCTTACCCGATAACGGAAATTCTCACCGATTATCTAACCCGCAAAGGGGAGATGATGGCTTCCCTTACTGCAGTGTTGCAGGGAAAAGCCATCGCAGCGCAAGAGATCCTGCCGGAACCCAAGGTAGTGTAGATTGCAATATCTGATCCGGGCATTACTGCCGTAATGGGATTGCGTGAATTGTTTCACCGGCAGATCTGGGGCAGAGTTCCTGGGTTTTGGTGCATGTGAGCCTGGTGCATGTGAGCCTGGTGCATGTGAAAGTCAAAACTCTGGGGGAAGAATCTCTCAGACCTTTTTTAAATCGTAGAGGGGGGATTTTATGTCCATTGAAGTATGCAAAGAACTTTATACGCAGCACCAGGAGACTCTATTCACACAGTTAGGTGATCTTGTTAATTATCTTGATTTCGGCGCATCGGCCTACAATCCTTATCCATTTGTTTTTTCAGCAAGTATCGCTGATGAACTACAGCGGATGGGGGCACTTTTGCTTAAGGCTCTCAATGCTGCCGCCAGCGGCTTTTTGGCAAATAAGGCATTACGGCGGCATATGCCCATGCCCGGTTGGGTTACGGAACTCCTGATCATGGCGGAAAAACGTCCTTATCGGATAGGAATGTTTCGTCCCGATCTGCTGTTTGTCGCAGATGGCGGGCTGAAAATTTGCGAAATTAATGGCCGTTTTATCGCCAACGGCATGATTCTAAGTCAAAAGTTGGCGGAGGCAAGCGGCCGTCTTGCCTATTTGGCGGATGCGCCTTATCAGGCGATAACCCCATTTTCCGGCCTAATTCCCGCTCTACTCTCCCGCTTTGATCCGGATGCTCCAGTGACGTTGTTGCTCAATAAAGAGCCAGGAAATGAAATTCGCTATCTGTTGCAGCGGTGGCAAGATAACGGTGGTGTTTATCATCTGGCCAGTCCCAAGGATTTGCAACTCAAAGGCAGACATATTGTGTTGCATGGCCAACGAGTGGCGCAGTTTATCTTGGAACTGAAACGGGATGAACTACGCCTGTTTGCGACGGAGGTATTGCGTCATATGGTGCATCATTGCACCTATATCAATGATTTGCGCACTTTGCTTGTCATTCATGACAAACGATTGCCGGGTGCTTTGTTGGATCCTGAGGTGGTGCATGGCATTCTGACCATGGAAGAACACGCTTTTCTTAGTCGTTTTTTGTTGCCGAGCCATGATATGACGGATGCCGCGGCATACGCTATGGTGCGGGCAAATCCAAAGCCGTGGGTAGCGAAAAGAATCAGTTCCGGCCGTGGGGAGGGCATGCATATCGGGAACGGTGTTTCATTGTCCGTCTGGCAGGAACTGTTGGCGCAGGGGAGGGGGGAGTATTTGGCGCAGCAGTTTGTTCCGCAACGCACTTTTCCTATTTTGACCATCCGGGAAAACCGGCTGGTGCGGCATCCTATGCAGGTTGTGGCGACGCTGCCGGGATTTGATCAAACTATCTTTGGGCCGGGAATATTGCGGAGCGGGGTTCACGATGTGATCAATATGCATGGGGGGCGGGGCCAATTATTAATGCCCATGGTATCTTCGGCGACCCAAGGAGGAGACGATGCCTATTTCGGTCATCATCCCGCTTTTCAATAAAGGGCCATATATTGAACGAACCTTGCAGTCGTTATTGGATCAGCAGCGGGCGCCGGAGGAAATTATCATTGTCGATGATGCCAGCGAGGATGACAGTTTGGCGCGGGTTCGGGTTATGCATAAACGGTTTGGCTTGGCTACAGGGGATTGGGTCGCCTATCTGGATGCCGACGATACTTAGGCACCAGATTTGTTGCAACGGGTGGAAGCGGCTTAAGAATTGGGAGCGGAAGTTTTGTTGGTCAGTTCCCGCCACGGTTCGGAAGCGCCGCCGCAGCCAAATGCTTATGTCATTGACAAAACCTCCCGCCAGGCTTGCGGCAAGTTAGCGATCCGTGGACTCTTATGGCCCATTTTGATACTTTTTGTGGATGTTCCGCCGTTATTTCTCGCATTCGGTGGTTGCAAAATATTTGCTATGTAGAAGATTTGCTCTATGAGTGTTCGGACTTTTGGTATCAGGTATTACAATATTTGTTAAATGTGCGTCCCCCCTAAGATTTATGCTTCTTATACTCGATGATCCAGTTTTTTTTATTTGAAATGGTAAATCCAGATTAAGAATAAAAAACATTTAAATACAAGAACTAAAAATTCCAGAACCCAAACGGACGGTGCAAAGGAAACTGGCACAAAAAACACAGGATCAGGAACGGCCGTGTTAAACAAGGTATTACAGGGAAACAAACCCCATTATGAAGTCGCAAGAGAGCCAGGGGTTGGCCGGTCAACAATCGGTAAATGTTTGAAAGAACATAAACAAAACGGAAGCGTAAAATTGAAATCAAAAGAAAAACGCCCCAAGGACTGGACAGCCGAAGAACGTATTTCAGCTATAATTAAAGCCGGTTGTATGAATGACGAAGATCGAACAGCCTGGTGTCGCAAAAACGGTATTTTTATCCATCATTTGGATCAATGGAAAAAAGATGCCATATCAGCAGTAATCCCGAAAGCAAATAAAAACCAACTTGAAGAACACAAAAATCTTAAGAAAGAAATATCGGCTCTAAAGACAGACCTGTCCCGCAAAGATAAAGCATTAGCAGAAACAGCGGCTTTGCTGATTCTTAAAAAAAAAGCCCAGGAGATCTGGGGCTCGAACAAGCAAGGCAGCCCGATTGTTAGGGCTGACCATTCGAACCATCCAGCGGTGGGGCCAAAACGGTCTGTCGGACAACCGAAAAGGGTCCCGAGCCGCCCCTGGTAACAAATTATATGATGATGAGAAGACCCGGATAGGCAATGTATTAGAATCGCCTGAATTTGCTGAGTCCAATCCAAATCAGATCGCACCAAGGCTTACTGATCAGGGAGTTTATCTGGGTTTTGAATCAACCATGTACAGAATTCTTCGTGAATTAAAAATGAATACACATCGCCAATCAAGCCTGCCCGCTAAGAGGCACAGCCCGGGTGCCAAGCCAGGCCAACCCGGCCCGGAACAATTTCATCCTCGGCCGACGGCTGGGATATTACCGCCGGCTGTCGGATATGGATAACTCACTCACCCGGGAATTTGTGGATAAACAACTTCAAAAGATCCAGGACAGCGGTGATGACCTCGAAACGGTTTTCCACAGTCTCTGGACGCAGGTGGTGTGACAACCGGGATTGCGACCGGGCTGTTACCTCTACGGCAAATTGAGAATAAAGTCTCCTGAACATTCTCCTTTGCTGTGCATCAGACATTTTTTTACCTGGGGCTTCATCGTGTACGGGATGTTCAGAGTATCAAACCAGCATTCAATGCGATGGAGTACGCCGCACTCGTATTGATCGGAGATGCCCAGTTTGCACATGCCCTTATATGCAAAACACTTGTCTTTTTCCATCTCCCAGTGGAGGATATTTTTGGACGGGGCGTTGAATTTGACCTGCATAAAATCGGCTAAAACAATATCCATTGATCCTTTGATAAACACCATCAACTCATCAAATGTGTCAAACTCATCCTTTGTAACCCCAAGCGCCTTTTTCAATCTTCCCACTTCGATTGCGGACATGGATCTGACGGCAGCCCTGTTCACTTTGTTTGTTTTTTCAATACCGAACTCCTGAAGGCAATGCACGAACCACATGGCGTCATGGCTAATCCACCCCTTGCTGATAAGTTCCTTGATCTCTTTTTTTTCCAGTCTCTCCAATGTTTTCATTTTATCTCCTTTCATGAACACCTTATTCAGTGAATTAAACCCGTCTGCTGTGGCGCCCATGAATTCAGCATTACGCTTCTGGATTCATGGGCGGGCCCAGCTGGGATTTTTCTCTACCCATTTGAGATGGTATTTTATGAGGGTAAAAATCCCCTCCCTGGCTTTTTCCTGTTTCTGCAATATACCAAGAAAACCGGTCTGATAATCCCGGATCCCTTCCAGATAAACCTGGGCCGCAAGCAGTTCTTTTGACTTAAAATGATGATAAATACTGCCGGTATTGGCATTGCAGCGATTACAGATATCAGCGATTCTCGTTTCACTGTAACCGTTTTCCGTAAAGCAGGCCAAGGCTGCATGAATAATCTGTCTTTGTTTTTTTTCCGTTGCAGCGTGCCGTGTGTTTAGTTTCTTCATTCTTGAATAGTATTCAAGAATATAATTCAAGTTAACTCCTTTTTCACCTATCACCCTATCTGATAGATATTCCAGGGTAATACTTTTAAATAGTGCCCGACCGGGAACCCTACTTTTTTTAAAAAAAATAGTGAGTCAATACAGAAGGTCAACGCCTTCGGTCAGGCACTATATATAATTACAATAACTAAATATACTTGACACTAAATCTATTTTTATAGTAGTTTCTTTTACAAGAAATCAATCTTGACAATTAGTAATTTAGATCCTTATTTGCAGAAACTGTTTTTATATTAAAACATGTTGATATTTTTTAAATTAAATACATTATTATATAAGGAGATTGGTTCATGCTTGGAAAAAAATTCTGGGAAAAATCTTATGATGATAATGTTACTCATTTAAATCCTGAAGTATGGGAAACATCATATGTCGATGCAGTAAGACCTGCCTTTGAAAACTATCCTGATAAAATAGCCCTTACATATATGGGTACCGAAATTTATTTTAAAGAAATCGATCTTTACACAAACCGGTTTGCCGATATGTTAATAAAATCCGGTTTTAAAAAAGGTGATGTTGTTGGAATTAACCTTCCTAATATTCCTGAATATGTTATTGCCTGGCTTGGAACATTAAAGGCTGGCTGTGTTGTTTCAGGAGTGTCCCCCCTTTTATCAGAAGATCAAATGGAATATCAGTTAAAAGATTCAGATGCAAAGGCTTTAGTGACTCTTGATGCAATTTTTGCAGCACGTTTGGTTAATATCGCCGAAAAACTTCCTCAACTTAAAGTTATTGTTGCAACAAGTATTGGAGGATTCTTGCCAGTAATTAAAAGTTTTCTTGGCAAGCTCCTTGGAAAAATTCCCAAGGGAAAAATCACTCATCTTACCGGGAAAACTGTTTTTAAAATGGAAGATGTCATTAAAACTGAAAAATTTAATAGTGATTTGCCTGATGTTAAGATCACCCCAGACGATATTGCATATATCCAATATACAGGTGGAACCACTGGACTTCCAAAGGGTGCAGTGCTGAGCCATAGAAATGCTGTTTCAGACCTTTTAATAGTACAGGAATGGCTTAACTGGGAAATGGGTAAAGGATTGGCCTTGTCAGGTTTTCCTTTCTTTCATATTGCAGGGCTTTTTTTCAATACAAACTGCATATATCTTGGATGGACCCAGGTTCTTATTCCAAATCCCAGGGATACGGATCATATATGTAAAGAACTGGATAAATATAAACCTGATACAATAGTTAATGTTCCATCACTATTCCAGATGCTTATAGCAAACCCCAAATTTAAAGAGATCGACAACTCCAATGTAAAACGATGCATCTGTTCTGCCTCACCATTTCCAGAAGAATCACAGAAAGAACTTGAGAAAATAGTTGGTAAAGGTGTTCTTATGGAGGTATATGGAATGACAGAAACCTCTCCTTTAACAGCAATGAATCCTTCAATGAAAGAGAAAAAGCTAGGTTCTATCGGTTTACCCTTAATAAATACAGATATCAAACTTAAAGATACAAGCACCGGCGAACAAGTTCAAGTAGGTTCTCCCGGTGAAATTTGTGTTAAAGGCCCCCAGGTAATGGTTGGTTATTACAAAAAGCAAGAAGAAACGGCAAATACAATTGATGATGAAGGATATTTTCGTACAGGTGATGTCGGAATTCAGGATGAAGAGGGCTATCTCAGAATTGTTGACAGAACAAAGGATATGATAATTGTTGGAGGGTTTAAGGTTTTTTCGAAAAAAGTTGAAGATATTTTAACAAAGCATTCGGCGATTGATATGATTGCAACAATTGGAATTCCAAATAAAAAAAGGCCTGGTTCTGAACTTGTAAAAGCCTATATCTCTCTGCCTGCCGGTTATAAGTATGAAAATATTGATGATGTTAAAACCGATATTCTAAATTTTGCAACGGAAAAACTTGCTCGCTATGAAGTACCAAAGGAGATAGAATTCATGGATGAACTTCCAATGACGACAGTGGGCAAAATTGATAAAAAAGCTCTTAGACTATAAAACAAAGTAAAAAATGCAAAAAGAAAGTTTTAATGATGTAAATTACGATATAGACACTTTTTTTTATCCTTAGACTTGAAAATCAATTATATGGGAACGGGAAGAATCTAATTCATCAAGAGTCCATTAACTTATATTGGAGTCATCCTGCGCCAAATACCCGGTTGAAAAAAGTTTCCAATTGTTTTGGTATCCTGAAGAAATCCAGCATCCAAATATTCAGGACAAGGATAATAATCCTTGACTATTACTTTTGGTACTCTACAAGATCAGGTACCCAAAGAAATGTTTCACATACAATCAGATTACGCACCATGCCGGAAGGCAATCTTCTCAAACATCAGAGCAACACCTTCATTAAGCGTATAGTTGGATTCAATGTCAAGATTACCATCAGACATAGAATCAAAATAGATGTGAAGACTGGAATCGAGACCATCTTCCGGTTTCCAGTAGCAAACCATTACAGGAAAAAGGGGCAAGGGATACAAAACAATTGAAATATCTGAATCAATATGACTGACAATTTTCTTTCCATCGAAAATTTCCAGCATATCTTTAAACAGGTCCGTATAGGTATCGGCGATCCGCTTTAACGGTTTTTCACAACGTTGTTGGAAATGAGCATATCGGGAAGGCCCGCCAGTCAACTCCCGGAATGTGATCCAATCCCCGCTCGGAGATTTACCCGTTCCGTTCAAAATATAGTTCAATGCCGGCACGACCATATATGCATTAATATGAACTTCAGATGACAAATTGCCCTTTGTATCAATACTGAATTCCTTACCAAAAATCTTTATGGTCAGTTTATTATTGGAAAACCGGGCTCCAAGGCGTTTTGCTGCTTTAGAAAGATCAATTAAAGAAATCTTCTGCTTGAGTTCTTCAATGGCTTCTGCTTTATATTCATCAACGGTATTGGGCTTCTCCACAGCTCCCCCATACCGGACAATCACTTCTTTTTCCAGATAAGGACACGCATTTATCGGTTTTTTTTTCTTAAACACGGCCACTGCAAATGCCAGGCAGGTTTGTTCATTACATTCTCTACAGTTGGACCCATTCAACAATTTAAAAATTTCCATGGAGTTTTCGATATGTGTCATTCCAGAATATTCCTTTTTCTATAACTTATCTGATTGAATCTTTTTTGGTTCAGTAACAATTCTCAAGTACTATTGCAACAGGCAGCCGAACAAATGGAGAACTTGCAGCCTCTTTGTTCACGTCCAATAGAACATTTCTGACACTACCAAAATAATAGGTTTTAGCCCGGTCAAACTCAGATATTTGTGCCATCATTTGCCGGTCTATTTCTTTACCGCCAGTACCTTCACCTTCATACCCGATATCATGGGCTGCAGCATCGGCATAGGCATTCATAAAGGATTCTTTGAGCCCCCTGGCCTGGTCGCCCATTGCCAGGTTCTCAGCTGTTCCGGAGCCCTTGGCCAATTTGCTGGCCACCATCATTCTCCCCATGGACAAATCAGTAGAGAAATACCTGAACATGGCGTTTGATTTCAGGTTCACACGGTAAATGCGGCCCTCGACCTGGATGGCCTCAACAGGTTTAACAGGCATATCCAGATTAAAAAGGATCCGCTGGTGTGACCCGGTCGTATCGTGCAGGGAGATACCAGCCCCGCCGGATGGCTGCCGAAAATTCCGGGCCAAAAGGGAAATGGTATGCAAGGGGCGTATAGACTGCAGGTACCAGCAATACCATATTTTTCACCGGAATAATTTCGGTGAGCTTGATGGCAGTATAGGCACCCATACTCGCAGCAATAAGTGTAAGAGGCTCTCTACAGGTGTGCCGGACATGTTAAATTTTACGCATCCGAAAATCACCTTTTTAGGAAATAATCATTCCCTTTCAAAAAATGCAACGATAAACAGCAACCGTCATCCTTTCCCCCCATGGATCGTGATGAAAATATCCCATGACAAAACCTACTGAATCCACTAAAAGGGTAAGGGCTGGGCAGATTCCGAAAGGATACTTCCAGTAAAAAACAAAACAGGGGGTAAGTTAAGTGAATCGGTCTTCTTCCGGCATTTTATTTGTGTTGTGCATATCCGTGGGGGTTGCCATGATTGGACTTGGAATTGTCTGGCCCCTGGTACCGGTATATGCTGTAGAGCTTGGGGCGGGCGGTTTCCTTGTCGGGATAATCATTGCCAGTTTCAATGTATCCAAGACCATTTGCAGTCCCTTTTCCGGCTGGCTTTCCGACCGATGGGGGAGAAAGAATTTTATTGTGGCGGGCCTTGCGGCCTATGGAATCATTTCCATGTTTTATCTATTGCCCTCTCAGGCAGAAATCCTTGTTCTTGTCCGTTTTCTCCATGGCATGGCTTCGGTGCTTGTGGTGCCCATTGCCATGGCCCTGACTGCTGATATTGCCCCCCCAAATAAGCTGGGCAAATATATGGGGACCCTGAACATGGCTGTAATGCTGGGCCTGGGTATCGGGCCGGTCCTGGGCGGAATCATCCGGGATAACTTCGGCATGGATGCGGCGTTTTATGCCATGGGCGGGTTGGCTTTTTTTACCAGTATTTTGGCGATGATCCAGATCCCTTCGGACCGCAAACCCCATATGGACGGAAAGAAAAGGGCCGGGTTACCCATGACTCAAATCATTCGCCATCCCGTCATTCTGGGGATTTCTCTCATGCGTTTTTTTGCAGCGTCCGGACAGGGGGCGGTATATACCTTTCTACCCATACTGGCCATTGAGAATGGCCTAAGCAGTTCCCGGGTCGGCATGCTTTTGGGGGCAAATATCTTTTTAATAGCCCTTCTCCAGCGAGCCAGCGGCAAGCTTGCCGACCGGATGAATCCCAAATATATGGTGATTGGGGGAACCTTTGCCTCCGGGCTTGCCGTTCTGGGTATGCCGTTTGTGGAAGGTTTTGCCATGATCCTTTTGCTCAACATTCTCATGGGCATGGCCAATGGAGTGGCACTTCCCGGAGGCCTTGTGATGACAGGCCACCTAGGCAGAGAATTGGGTATGGCCTCGGTCATGAGTATCAATGATGCGGCCTGGAGCATGGGCATGATCGTCTCTCCGGTGCTTTCAGGAATTATCCTTGATCTTTTCGGTCTTGCCCATGTATTTGTCATCGGAAGCCTGCTGATTATTCTGGGGACCGGTATTGCGAGCTTTTTCTTCAAAAGCTACCGTCCTGAATTCCTTACCCCAGAATAGGTCCGCCACACTACAGGTAAAATAGGTTTTTTGCCGATTGCCATTTGGGCAAACAATGTTCCTGAATGGCTTTATACCCAGTACGGCACCGGTAAAATGGGAGCCGTACTGGTCACCGTCAATACCAGCTATAAAAGCTTTGAGCTCGAATATCTCCTGGAACAGTCTGATGCCTCCACCCTGGTTTTCATCGGCGGCGTCCGGGAGTCTGACGAATACCTCAAGGTGATCGAAAACATCTGTCCTGAGCTTGATCAATGCGAGCCCGGGAAACTCAATTGTGAAAGGCTTCCCAGGCTGAAAAACCTTGTCCATATCGGTCCTGAAGAAACCGTTTCGGCCATTGACAGTAAAAACTGGCTCCATACGGGAGACCTTGCGGTCATGGATGAAAACGGATATTGCAAGATCACCGGCCGAATCAAAGATATGATCATCCGCGGTGGTGAGAATGTTTATCCAAGGGAAATCGAAGAGTTTTTATTTACCCATCCCAAAGTCATGGATGTCCAGGTCATCGGGGTTCCAAGCGAACGATACGGAGAGGAAGTGGTCGCCTACATCCATCTCTCTGTAAGGTACCGGAAGACGCTTTTTGTTAATAGAAGTATGAAATAGATTCCAAAAGCTGAAATATGTACCCGATCTGGATCGGGTCAGAATATTCTTGCAATAAAACATGGTATTAAAATGAGGTGCTGGGAATGATCTTAATTTTGTTTAAAAAGATCGAAAATTATCAAATTCTTGCTGATTTTGAGCATAGTTCAACGGTAATTCCACAAATCAATTTTTAAAATATATTCTGGAGGGAAGTCCTCAACTCCAATATGAAAAGCCCCCTCAAGGTCTTCCAGCATAAAGCCCAGTGCCGTGCGAAAACTGCCATCATCCAGAAAACATCCATCGGAAACAATGGCATGGAGATGTGGATTGTAATTTTGAAAATCACCCTAGGTCTGCACAGCAATGCTGGCTCCGGGAACAGCATCATCATATGACACAGCAGATTTTAAATATGTACTGAAAACCCATTGG
>PIVS01001049.1 GCA_003353855.1 Desulfobacteraceae bacterium | reverse complement strand
CGGTCATTTCTGTTTTTGTGATTCCGGGACAGATCACGTTTACATTGATTCCGTATCTGCCAAGCTCACGGGAGGCTGATTTTGTAAATCCGATGATGCCCGCCTTTGCAGATGCGTAGTTGATCTGGCCTATTGTGCCGAAGATACCGGCAGTTGAAATCACGTTGATGATTTTACCGGATTTTTGTTCTTTCATATGGCGGCCGGCTGCCTGGGTCGTATTAAAGGCCGCTTTTAAATGGATATCAATAATGGCATCCCAGTCTTCTTCTTTCATCTTAAGCAGCATGGAGGGTTTGGAAACCCCGGCATTGTTGACAACAATATCAACGCCACCCAGCTGTTTCACACATTCTTCAACCATATTCTGGGCACTTTCATAATTTGCAACATCGGCAGCAACCGCAAGGCCCCTGCGGCCCAGAGCTTCAATTTGGGCAACCGTTTCTTTGGCTGCCGCATCATTGGAGTGGTAGTTGACCAGAACATCTGCCCCCTCTTTTGCGTACATCAGGGCAATGGCTTTTCCGATTCCACGACTGCCACCGGTAACAACGGCTTTTTTCCCTTCTAATTTCATCTTTGTTTCCTTTTGATTATAATTAAAATTAAGTTAAAACAATTTAAAAATCAGGTACAAGTACTATTCTCTGGTCAGGTGACTTTTTATGGGCTTCGTCAAAGCTTTCCTCGATGGTACTCATGGGTCTGGTCTGGACAAATTCTTCAAAATTAATTTTTTTGGTGGTAATCATATTCAGCACAGATGGATAGTATTCCGGCAAACATCCCCAGGTACCGATGAGCTCTGCATCAAATGCCATGAGTCTTGAAATGGAATATTCAACCTTGTGGGGACCAAAT
>PIVS01000520.1 GCA_003353855.1 Desulfobacteraceae bacterium | reverse complement strand
CGATGATGGTATTCCAGCTATCATACCGAGAACAATGTCTTCCAAAGAATTCCGGAAAAATTGGGCTCGATTAATTCAGAAAGTGTATGAAGTAAATCCATTGATTTGCAAAAAATGTCGGGGACCAATGAAAATCATTAGTTTTTTGCATGTTGATATTATTCCTTGGGACCGGTCAGCGGCCGAGCACTATGGAGTGCTCCGGGCAGAGTTAGAGGCCTGCGGTCAAACAATTGGGAATATTGATATGCTTATTGTAGCACATGCAATAAGCCAGGGTATGATTTTGGTCACCAATAATGAAAAACATTTTCAGCGGGTTTCTGATTTAAATATTGAAAACTGGACTAAATAGTTTTGACTATCATTTGTGCATTTTTTTAAATTTCCTTGAAAAAAAAATTTTTATCTACTAAGGTCAATTTTATCAAAGCCACACTTTCCATCTACAATGGTGTGGCAAAAAACATTTTCACACCGGTCCGTCAGAAAAGCCGGCTCTATAGTTATAGTGATTGGCAATAAACGTTCCGAAAGCCACCAATAGAAAAGGAAAATGAAGCATCAAGGCGTTTCTAACCTTAAGTGCTAAAACAAACTTACATGGTTTCGAAACATGTTTTTGCAATTTGCCATAGTCCAAAAATAGCCGATGAGGCAAGTCTGTCCAGATATTTCACGGGTAGAATTTGCTTTAGATACAAGTTACAGGACGTACATCTGTAATCGTTAGCAGGCTGTAGCGAAGCAGATGAAGTAAATTCGGCTTGCCTGGAAATTGAAATATCCGGGCATAGTTCTTGACACAGTGGGCATTCATATTTTCCCGGGTTGGAGAAACACCAATCCTTTCAATTTATATTGAGATAAAAAGTGAATATATTTTATCAGTACCACTGCATCCGTGATCCTCCGGGTTTCAAAGGAAATTCGAACCGTTGATTCGGTTCTTCCGGCCGACCTGTACGGAATCCTTTCTTTTGGACGGTTCCAACGGATAAAAACGGCAGGAACCAGGTACATAGCTGAATCACAGACAACCATTCATTTAATTCAATAAGGAGAAAAAGTATGAGAAAAACCAATCTGTTTACAGTCATATTTGTTTCCCTCAGCTTTATGCTGATTTCGGTATTGTATGCCGGCCCAGGCAGCCAGGATATACAGAACCTTTACGACGGAGACAGGGCGTTCAGCCATATTGAAACCCTTGTGGAGTTTGGCCCCAGGGTGGCCGGAAGTGACCAGGAGCGGGCGGCGGCTGATTATATTGCCGGGCAAATGGAAGCATACGGGCTGGAAGTGGCAGTGAATGAATTTCCCATAACCTTTTTTGAGGATTTCGGGTCTGAACTCAGCCTGGTGGACGGTGCCACACTGAGCCCCAATACCATGAGCTACTCGCCGCCGGGTGAATTCACCAGCGAGATCGTGTTCTGCGATCTTGGATATCCCGAAGACTTTCCCCCGGAGGTCGCCGGAAACATTGCACTCATCAAAAGGGGGGATCTGACCTTCTACGATAAAGCCATGAATGCAGCCGGTGCCGGTGCCTTGGCTGTCATCATATTTAACCATTCTACAGGCAATTTTTTCGGAACCCTCGGTGACATTGCCGACATCCCTGCGGTCAGCATCAGCCTTGAGGAGGGGGAAGACCTTCTGGACCTGCTCGGTGGCGGAGGGGTTTTCGTCACCCTGAGTGTGGATACTGATGCCTATGAAAGTACCAGTCAGAATGTAATCGGTACTCTGGAAGGGCTGGACCCCGCCCAGGGAGTCGTTTATATAGGCGGTCACTATGATTCGGTATCTGCCGGTCCCGGAGCCAATGATAATGCATCCGGGGTGGCCGGAATGCTGGAAACTGCCCGGGTCATGGCCACCAAGGGGCACAGAACCAAGGCAACCCTTAAATTCATCGCCTTTGGCGCAGAGGAAATCGGCCTGGACGGCTCCTACAACTACGTGGTTGAAAATGAGGCAGAGTTGACCGAAAGCGGTCTCGGCATGGTCAACCTGGATATGATAGGGGTGGGCGATACCCTCCTCATCGGCTGTATCGGATTGGCGGAATCGGATCTGACTGATTATACCCAGGCAAAGGCCATCACCATGGGAATGGAGGACTGGGAACCTTTCACCGCCAGTAGCAACAGCGATCATACCTATTTTGAGATGATGGGGGTACCCTCGGTTTTTCTCCACCAGTCCCCGGATCCGTACTACCATACCTCGGAAGATACGCCGGACAAAATAGACCGTGACAAACTAAATGAAAACGGCGAACTGGGATGCGCCGTAATGTACGATTGGGCAAAAAATCCATTGCTGAGGGCCAGAAAAGCTGCCAGGCTTGAGAAGGTCCACGTCTACAAGGATAAGATCTACAAGGCCAAATAGCCCATCCAATGCCGTACGCCGGCGTATTTTCCCGGCGTACGGTTTCTGTAGAAAGTCCATCTTTTCAACCAATAAGATGAACTACCCGATAAATTATGGATTTCCAATGTTGTTGCTGAACAGGATGTATGCCCCTGGAGGCTGGATAAGCTCTACTGAATAAAAAATTTACCTTACTCCGGTCTTTATTTTTCATTTTTGCTTAGGCGGATATAATTCACCAACTGATCTATATCATAATCTTTTTGCCAGTTTTCTATTAAAATTCTGTCTTTGGAATAATATGTGAACCACGGCAAAACCGGCTTCTTTTAATCCTTTGGAAATGAATTCAGCCAGTCTCAGATCATCTTCAATCAGCATTTCATGTAAACATACCTTACCACCAAAAAGGACTGGCCGGCCTTTTATCATGCCATCACCGATTTGACTCCACCAGCCTATATCAAGGATTATTGCACCGGAGATGTGAAAAGATAACAGGATTTAAAAAAAGCAGGACAATAGTAGGTTGCTGTTTATGGACGTTGGGCCGCCGGATATGCGGACGATGAAGTTGTCACCAATAGATGCCTAGGTTGATATTCTGAAAAGGTGGTTTGGCATTTTAACCCTTGTGAGTGGCACATTGGATAAAATTTACCATAACCTATAGACACAATTGCAAATTATCCAAAACTCGAAACAACGAATGCAACTTTTAGGTAACAATCGATTTTTGATGTTCCGGATAATGTATCAAATTTGAAGCCGATGGATAATCGCTGTTGTCCGGATCAGGTAAACTCATACTTAGATATCTTTAACAACACCTTTATACTATACAAATATATTTTGATTCCCAACCAAACGTATATGAAAAATTTACCATCCTTAATGGTGTCGCCATGGCCCTGTCAGCAACATATGATCTTGATGTTTATCAGCCACGTAATCCTGAGGCAAGCGCATATTACAAATGTGTTGAAAATCATTTTGAAGAACTGGAACGGGCTTGGGATGACATGTATGCATCCCGCTATGGCTTCTGGCGGACATATATCATGACTGTAATTTATAAATACCTGGATTGTGGAGATCTTCATTTTGGATTTGCCAGGATCAGATGCGAAGAATGCGGACATGAATATTTATTGGCATTCTCTTGTAAACCTAGGCAATTTTGTCC
>PIVS01000519.1 GCA_003353855.1 Desulfobacteraceae bacterium | reverse complement strand
GTCATGGGATCGTACCAGGGGTGGAGGGCCAGGTTAAAGGTTCCCCAGTGAATGGGATGAAGAATTCCGCCCCCAAGATCCTGATGGGCCTTTACCGTTTCTTCGGGATACATGTGTACTCCGTGCCATGATGGATTATAGGCCCCGCATTCCATAAAGGTAATGTCAAAGGGGCCCAGGGCCTTACCGATGGTGGCAAAGCCGCTGAAATATCCGGAGTCGCCTGAGAAGAAAATCTTATAGGTCGTGGATTCAATTGCCCAGGAGGCCCAGAGGGTCTTATTTCTGTCCATCAGACCCCGGCCGGAAAAATGCTGAGACGGGCAGGCGGTTACTTTTAACCCTTGGGCAGTCCCATGGGAATCCCACCAGTTCATGGCAATGATCTTCCCTTCGGGAACCCCCCATGATTTCAAATGGGCATCCACGCCAAGGGGCACCATAAAGAGACTTACCTTATCCCGTATCGCCCGTATGGTGAATTTATTCAAATGATCGTAGTGGTTATGGGAGATGATCACCAGATCAACGGCAGGAAGATCGCTTATATCCAGAGGGACCGGGCCGTTAAAGCGTTTGGGCCCCACAATGGATATCTTTTGCTCAAACACCGGATCCAACAAGATCCTGAACCCGTCCATATTGATCATCAGTGAGGAGTGCCCCAGCCAGGTGCTGTTGAACTCACCTTTTCCCCGGTGGCTGAAAGGCGTAATATCGGTCTGCTGAACCGGTAGCCTGACCTTGGGCGTCCGGTTTTTTCGTTCAAAGAGGAATTTTACACTGGTGGACAGGGTTTCGCCAAGACCCATGGTCAGGGGATTGACATCGGTGTAGAACTTATTGTCCTTGTGGCCGGGCATGGGCAGGGTGTCCAGGGCATGGGCAGTTGCGGTCATGATGGCTCCTGTTAAGATCAAATAGAATAAAAATTGCTTTAAGTGAATATTCATTTAATTTTAATATAAAATGTTGATTATCGCCGTGGTTATCGCCGGATAGCATCCCAGGCCAGGTTAAAGGCTGTTTCCATATTTTCCTGGCTCAATTCAAAGTTCTTGCAATGACGGGGGTTGGCCAGGGCCATGATGGGAAAGAAAATAAAGGCGGATAGAATATCAAAGTTAACATCCTTTATAATCTTTAGTTCAATGCCCGTCAGGATGATCCGGATCACCGGTTCAAAATAGGCCTCTACCTCTTCCTTGTTCACCAGGTCACTGTAAGGGGAGTTGGAAAACTGCTCCATATACTGGAAATAGGCCGGATGTTCCGCCACAAAGGAGAATATATTGGCCCAGACCTGTTTTAAAATATCCCTGATGGGCTGTCTGTCGTCAAAGTTTTCCTGAACCGAAAGCCCCATGAGCTGTTTGATCCGGACATAAGTGGAGACCAGCAGTTCCTCTTTGTTCTTATGATAGACATAGAGGGTGGCCGGAGAAACACTCGCCTGTTTGGCAATCTTGGATACCGAACTTGCCGCAAAGCCGATTTCATTGATCAGTTTTACCGTGGCCTCAAAAAGGGCATCCTGTTTTATTTCATCTTTGACTCTCATGGGATCTAAAATAAATGATCATTCAGTTAAAGTCAAGACCCGGGTTGGAAATTTTTTCATAAAAATTTTATAGGCGGGTACGGAACCATATGGTAATGTCTCCCAAACCAGAGGATAAAAAGGAGGTGCTGTGGAAAAAGAAAAAAATTGGCTCAATCGGTTTCTGATCACCGGGTTTATAGTCTTTTCCACTGCTTTTTTAGCCTTCATGTATTCAGAGCCCCACACCTTAAACTGGCTTGTCAAAACTTTTCCCATTGCCTGTCTGGCCTTTTTTGCCTTCCTCAATATGCCGGGGAAACGGCTGCTGGGGACGGGGCTCGTGTTGTTTATTATTTCCGACGCCCTGATCGCCTATCCCATGTTTGTTGCACCCATTGCCCATTCAAGTTTCTGGGTAATGTTTACCTATTATGCTGCCCAGGCTCTGCTGACCTGGGGCACCCTGAAAATGAAACCGCAACGATAGCTGCTTTTTATGGAAACTCTGAAAGAAAAGATTGCCCTGGGTGATCAAAGAGCAGGTTGACATCCGCCCCTATGATCCCGCCTGACCGGAAAATTTTTGCCTCAATATCTGGTTGATGAGTTTTGAAACACTGATCTGATGAAATTGACAAAAAAATGTATAAGTGTTAATTTTTCAGTAAATACTGATAGGGTTGAATTATGCAAAATACTATAGAAATAAAGCACCTTACCAGAGAAGAAAAACTCAGGATGCTCGTATCTTCCGGGAATATGTGTCACCAGTCTTGCAAACCAGTCCAAGGCAGTAAAAACTTTACTGGATTTTCTATCCTTGGATGTGTAAATGACTTTGGTAACACCATCATCGGATTTCTCTGTCGGGATATAAACCATTCTTTCTTGAGCATTTTTAACAGTTCATACTGGAAAGCTTTTTCCAAATCTTCCAGCATAAATACTGGTAAGATTTTCAATATATTTCATTTAAAAATTAATTATGGTTGTATCGTATAACCGGCAGTTTTCTATTTCAGCGTGCATTATCAGCAATGATTTTGTGCGGAGCCCGAAAGACAATGAAACCCTTGGCTTTTATCTGGAGAGGGAACCGTGAGAGGAAATCAACTCTGGAAGCATCAATCCGGATGGGAGCTATGAATGGTGGTATGCGTAACATATGTGAACTGTTATTAAACGTCGTTATGTTGAACAGGCCAAAGGTGCTGACAGGTCTGGGCCAAAAGGCAAGAGGTATGGATAGAGTGTTCGTCAGTCGCTCTAGGTAATCTATGATTCCTCCGGCGAACAAACAGACGCTAACCCATCGTGTATTGAAAGTGGAACTTGCTAGGCACATATTCCCCCTTCAAAAGAAGGACAGCAGGCCGCAAGGTTTTTACGGATATCCAGACTATGGACGGCCGCGATGTCTGCAAGATCACGGTCAAACCCGGGGAACGACCCGTATATATCAAAGAGAATGGAAAATAGACCTTTTATATATATCAGGGCTGGCGGTTTTACCTTCCCAGACGGAACTACCCACCAGCAGGTGCCGTCCTCCTGAAGATGGGTCAGCAGGAATTGGGTTGTTTTTTCATCCTGGCAGGAGATCAGACCCTGGTTAAAGACCACCTCATTGTGAAGGATATAAGCTTCTATCCGGTGTTTATTCCTTTTAAGTTTCCACACCACAAAATCATTGAAACATGGTATAAAGTTTTGAATTTGCTGATGCCAATCAATTAAAGGAAAACCAAAATATGAAATATATTGATCTGAGAAGCGATACTGTGACCAAACCCACTGACCCAATGCTCAAGGCCATGGTCCGGGCCGAGGTTGGAGATGATGTCTATGGAGAAGACCCCACGGTTAATCTGCTCCAAACAACAATAGCCAAAATCACCGGTATGGAACAAGGTCTCTTCTGTGCCAGCGGCACCCAGAGCAATTTGCTGGCCTTGATGGCCCATTGCAGCCGGGGGGACGAATATATAGTGGGGCAATTGGCCCATACCTATCGCTACGAAGGCGGAGGCGC
>PIVS01000069.1 GCA_003353855.1 Desulfobacteraceae bacterium | reverse complement strand
CTGGGGGATATCCAGACTTCGGAAATGCTGGAGATTCAGCTGGTCAATGCCGTGGCCCCCTTTGTCCTGTGCAACCGGCTGGCAGATTTGATGAAGCAGGACTACACCGGGCAAAAACATATGGTGAATGTTTCTGCCATGGAGGGTAAATTTTTGCGGTTTAAAAAAGGCAGCCGCCATCCCCACACCAATATGGCCAAGGCCGCCCTGAACATGCTCACCCATACCGCAGCCAGTGATCTGGCCAAGTACGGTATTTTCATGAATGCCGTGGACACGGGCTGGGTTACGGATGAGGATCCGGCTGTCCTGGCCAAGCTCAAAGAGGACTGCCATGATTTTCAGCCGCCCCTGGATATTGTGGACGGAGCCGCAAGGATCTGTGATCCCTTTTTTCACGGCATTTTGACGGGGAAACACTGGTGCGGTAAATTTTTAAAGGATTATTTTCCCATCGACTGGTAGCAGCCGCAGCCTGACAGTCAAACCTATATAGCTCATGGGAGATCAGAACTTTCCATGTGTGTGACCAGGGAGGCAGCCGAGGTGTTAAAGGTCATGCAGATATCCATGGGGCTGTTACAGGCCTGGTTGAGATGGGACATTTTATGGTGGCAGTAACAGGTGCTGATACCCATGTGGGAAGCGGTTCTTCCCTTCTGGATGCATCGCAATTTCAGGGAGTATGTACGCCATCATTTCAATTATCTTTTATGCCAGAAGTTAGACGAACGGTTTATGGCAATTAAACCCGATTCTGGAAAAAAGGGCGGGGCAAAAAGACCAAATCAATCAAAAAGAGTAGATGATCCAGCCCTCCATGCCATGGTAAACCCGGAAAACACTAAAAATCTCATGGTCAGAATCTCGGGGTACAATACCTGTTTTGTCACCCTGAACAAGGAGATCCAGATTGAATTGATCGAACGGGCAGAATACGGTCTATGAAAACCTGACCTCCTTTGATACTGAGGATATCAATGATACAAGGGCAATCAATACACCCCGTCAAAAGACTGTTATCAATAGACTTTCCTTTGGGAAAATCCTTTGCCCAGAACATTAAAGGTGTTTTCCGTGATCAGGAAGGCATCGGGATCAATACCAAAGACGATCTCTTCAATGCGCTTGATCTGGAAGTTATTGGCAACCAAAAGAATGATATCCTTGCTTTTGCCGGTATAGGCGCCTTCCCCTTTTAAAAAGGTGGCACCCCGGTTGAGGTTTTGGATGATTTGGTCGGCGATGGGCCGGGATTTTTCAGAGATGATAAAGATCATTTTTCTCTGGTTGAACAGGGTGATACAATATTCAATCACCTGGGAAACGATATAGCTTGTGGCCATGGAATAGAGGATCAGGTCCGTGTCCAGGGTTCCGAAACTGAAAAGAAAGAGGACAAAATTAAAACCAAAATTATAGGTGCCAATGCGGATACCAAGTCTCTGGTTGAGCAGGATGGAGATGATGTTATTACCGCCGGCAGACCCGAGGGACCTGAAAATAATGCCGGTTCCGGCCCCTACGACAATGCCGCCGGCAAGGGCCGCTAGCCATGGATCTGTGATCTCAATCTTAAAAGTGACAAGGTCAATGAGAATGGTCAGGACAATGGTCCCGTAAAGGCTGTAGTATAAAAACCTCTTGCTGATAAATTTCCAGCCGATGATAAAAACGGGTATATTCAGGATCAGATACCATAGACCCGGGGTTAAGCTTTCTGAGTAATAGAGCAGCAGAATCCCTAAGCCTGAAAAACCGCCAGTGATCATGCCGTGGGGAATGATAATGGATTTAAGGCCGATGGCAAGAATGAAACTGCCAATGGTGATCAGGAACAGGTTCCATGGAACGGAATAGGCTATATTTTGAAATCTCATTGGTTGTCCTCAATGTTAAAAAGGCACTTCTAATAGTATAAAGAGAATGGAAAAACAAGTTATTCTTATCGGGTTTTTAAAAAAAATCAAGTCTTGTTTTTATCTTTCCAGAAAGACAGGAGATTTTTCTTTAATTCCAGGCAATTGGAAATTGTATCATAGGGATGCCATTCATCTGGAAAGAGATCCCTATAATCCCTTCGCATAAACCGCTCATCAATGAGCACCACAACCCCCCGGTCGGTTTCCGTTCGGATGAGTCGGCCGGTGGCCTGCATCACCCGGTTGAATCCGGGCATCTGGTAGGCATTGAAAAAACCGTCTTCGTTGCGGGCCTCATAGTAAGCCCTGATTTGGTCTTGTTCCGGACAGATCTGGGGCAGGCCGACGCCCACCACAATCACCCCAATGAGTCGGGTTCCTTCCAGATCAATACCTTCGCCAAAGATGCCCCCCATCACAGCAAATCCGGTTACCTGGCTGTGCAGGGTAAATTGATTCAGAAATTGGTCCCGCGCAGGTTCGCTCATTTGGGGGGCCTGGACCTGGATATCCTCAATCTGTCCTTCCTTGTCAATGATCTCCACCACATGGTTCATATAGGCATAGGAGGGGAAAAAAACCATGTAATTTCCTTTTTTGCTCTCCACGGTGTGGGTAATGACCCTGGCAACTTCGGCAAAAAATCCTTGCCTTGCCCTGTAAGTTGTTTGGATACGGCTGTGGATCAGGAGCTTGAAATTTTTCTTTGGAAAAGGGGAGGGCAGCACAATGGAATAGGGGATAATATTGATAGACTTTGACTCTTTTGTTCTTGGGGGGAGGGGGGCGGTGTTTTTATTCTTGGTCTGTTTGGTATTGGGATCATCTGACCCTTCCCCGGTGCCAAAGAGGATGGCCTGGTAATAGGCAGTGGGGAAAAAAGTGGCTGAAAACAGGATGGCTGAGCTGCTCCTTTGAATCAGTCGGGAAAAGATCCGGGAGGGGTCCATGCAGAACAACCGGGTATTGATATCATGGTCGCCTTTTTTTTCAATGAAAAATCGGTAATGACTGTCAAAAAACCGGGCGATGGTTAAAAAGGCCAGAGCCGTAAAATAGAAGTCAATGAGGTCAGCCCGTATGGGGGATTTCTGGTGCTTGTCCAGCCAAGTGTCTGTTTTGATAACAAATTGATCGATTGCCTCCATATAGGTTTCCGGCAGTGTCAATTCCTTGAAATTTGGATCATGGGCTGAACCGGGAACCTGGGAGGTCTCGTTTCTATCCAGTTCCCTTGCTTTAAGCCGGGAAAGTTCCTTGTTCACGGCAACCAGGGAAGCTGCCAGGTCCGGAGCAACTTCCCTGACAAGTTTTTGGGTTTTAAGGATATCCGATTTTAACAGGTTTGCCGAATACATGGACCGCAACCGGTCGGGCAGGTTATGAGCCTCATCTATGAGAAAGGTAATTTTGTGGGTGTTCCGGTCAAAATATCGTTTCAGATAGACCCGGGGGTCAAAGGCATAGTTAAGATCACAGACAATGACATCGCAGACAAGAGAAATGTCAAGGGAGAGTTCAAAGGGACAGATCTGATAGGTCTGTCCAATACTTTCGATTCGGCTCTGGTCAAAGAGTTCATGCTTTGCCACTTCGGCCATGGCCTGGTTGAGTTTGGTATAATAGGCCTGGGCATAGGGGCAGGTGTCCATGTCGCAAATCTTGTCGGCCATAAAACAGATTTTTTGCTTGGCCGTGAGGATCACGCTTTTGAGTCTGGCTCCGTTTTTTCCGAGATCCTTGAGGGCTTTGCGGGCTACGGTCCGGCCAAGGGTTTTGGCGGTGAGATAAAATATCTTGTCGATCTGTCCCATGCCGAGGGATTTGATGGCAGGAAAAAGGGTGGCAATGGTTTTACCTGTGCCCGTGGGTGCCCTGGCAAAAAGGATCTTCTCGTTTTTGACAATCTTATAAACGGCTTCGGCAAGGTCCCGCTGGCCTTCCCTGAAATCTTCATAGGGGAAAGTCAGATTTTTAATGGATTGATTCCGGATATGTGTCCAGGACGTGCGGGTTTTAAGTTGTGCAATATAGGCTGCAACGGTTTGATCAAAAAATAGTTTTAGATCCCGGGCTTCATAGGTTTTTTTTTCTTCACCTGTTTTTTTAGACAGGGGGTGGGCATAGGTGAGCTGAAGGTCTATTGTTTCAAGGCCTCTCTCCTTTACAACCATATACCCATAGCATTTTAGCTGGGCCTTGTGGGCGGCCAAAGGTTTTTTGCACAAAAGGTTTGGATCCTGTCTGGTGGTTTTGATCTCTTCCAGCAGAACCCCATTTTCTGTTTCCATCATTCCATCGATTCGCCCGAAAATATCCAGAATAAAAAGATCAATTTCCACCCGGGTGGAAACTGAAACTTCTTTTTCATACCGGTTGGGCCGCATGGCCTGGATCCTTGAGTGTTCCCGGATACCAACAACCCCCCTGGTCCGGCTGACAAAGACTTGGGAAAGGTCTCCTTTTTGTCCGTTGGCAGCTATCAGGTCCCTGACAGAGACCCTGAATATTTCTTTTTCGGTCACTCTTTATCCATCGTTTTTAGATTGAATTTTTCATAATATTAGGTCTTATACCAGGGTAGAGGAAATTATCAAAGGTGGATCTTCATGCTATCTGTGCAAGGGCTGTGTCGGCATTCTCCGGGGGGCCGGGTGATTTAAAAATGGCTTCAGCCTTGTTTAAATCATGGAGGTCATCAATCTCCATCCATTTTAATCTATTGATATCGCAGATATTCAGATCAAATTTTCTTATATGCCTAGATAATACCTGATCATAATAAATATTTATTTGCCCCTGTCCTACTTCAAACTCAAGACAGTTGGATAATATTTGACCCATCTGGCTGGAAATTTTTAAGATGCCGGCTGATTTATGCTGGTTGTGTTCATATGCGGACAGGGAACGGCGGATGATGTCAATTTTTTCAATCCCGCCGGTTTCATCGGTGGTAAGCATGCATCCCTCCTTGAAAAGGACAAAGTGGTCAACTGCCCAATATGAACCCCCATCTGTGTTTAACAATTTTGTCAGCACGGCCTCTTCAAAGAACAGATCCCCCTCAATCAAAAGTACGCCATTGTCTTCCAGAAGATGCTCACTGGCAAGCCACAGGGAGTACATATTATTTGTTTTATGGAAAATTTCATTTCTGATATACAAAATATCCATGTTTTTGAATTGAGTACCAATTTTATTTTTAATAATAGATTCCATATGCCCCGTTACGATCACCACTTCTTTGAATCCATTTGCAGCCAGGTGATTTAATGTGTTGACCAGAATAGGGGTCCCATTGACTTCAACCAGGCATTTTGGAAGAATCTTTGTTAAGGGATCCAATCGACTTCCAAGTCCTGCAACAAGTATCAGGGCTTTTTGAATTGCAACTTGCATTTGTATCTTCTCCAAAGGTTAAATTGCTTTTTAATATCTCCTTGGTCACGTGCTGCATAAAGGTTTTTACTGGGAGATAAGGTTTCTTAAATCTTTATAGTTTTTATTATAGGCCACCCGATAATAATGCTGATCAAGACCGGTTTTATTGGCGCAGTTTTTTATATTGAAATTTAACTCTCTCATGGTATGGATCATCACAAAGTTTGCCTTGCTTGGAAAAACTTGTAAGAAGGGAAACTCTTTTAAAATTTCAATCATTTTGTGGGTGCCCTGGATAATCTTTTTTCGCGACGATTCATAGGCGTCTGCATTCTCCAGAATAAGGTCCAATAAAAATTCCGTAATGGAATTGATGTTCCAGATGGGGATGCTGGGGAGAAGCGATTTTATGTATGTTTCATCCTCGGATGCAATATACCCCAGGCGAAGTCCGCAGATACCGTAGTTTTTTCCCAAACTTTTTATGAGAATAACATTGTTACCCTTGGGGTAGGGGGGAATGGTTTTATTCACAAAATCGATAAAACTGATATCAATGGCAAATTTAACCCTTGGGAATGTATCCACAAGTTTTTGTATGTCTTCACGGAAAAAGCCGGTTGGATTATTGGGGTTAGAAATACAGACCATCTCAATCTCGTTTTTTTGGATGGAATCCATTATTTCTCTGGTGGATGCGTTATAGGCAATGGGGATATGATCCGTTATTTCCCATTCATTAAAATTGGGAACCATCACAAGTTTCTTTTTGCAGTTTTGCCGGAGCATGATCCGAATGGCTTCGCAGCTGCCGTTCACGGCAATTAGCGGCAGATTTGTCTTTTCAATTTTTTTAATTTTTCCTGAAATTATTTTCTGGTTTGAAGGATAATACCGTATGAGGTGGGGTAAATTCTTACTGACCCGGTCCATCATCTTAGGGGTAGGAAAATATGGGTTGATCATAAAATAAAAATTATGGGTATCATCATCCATATGTCGTATCAATTGGTCTTCTTTTTTTTGTTCCAATGTCAATTTTTGCTCCGTAAAGTAAGGTTAATGGCAAATTGAACTACCATTTTAGGGACTATCCCACCCCCATGCCGTTTAATGTTTGTTCCAAAGCTGCAATCCTTTCAGGATCATAGGCCAATAGGATGACGGCAAAATCCCCTGTTTTATCTAAGTTGTCACAATTGTAAGGAAATATGGATTCTGATTTGAAACCGTCAAAAAGGAGGGGTTTTATTTGTTTTGCCAGGGCATTAAATGAACAGGGGCGGGTTTTGGCTTTCATGTATTTCCAGCAGGGAACAGGGCCTGTCAAGTCTTCAATATTATTAATAATAATTTTCACATAGGAGGACCCGTTAAAACGGGCATTGATTTCAACCGGATAAATTTTAGAACCTGTGACAATGTAGTCAATACCAATTACACCCGTATACCCCGAGGCCATCATCTGCTGTACAATTTTAAAAGAGGTATCTAAAATATAGGCTGTTTCAAGGGGGAATTGCTCTGTTATTTTCAGAGTTCCAATGTGCCTCAAATCTTTAAGAACCTGATCCTGAAGGCCAACATGTCTTATCTTTTTATCCCTTGTAACGATCCATTGATCATTGGGAGAGGCTATGACAGGAAGTAACGGCTCAATGAGGATCTGGCCGATTTGATTTTTGGAAAGTTTATGGTACAGGGCATTGATATCATCTCCCTTGGTTTTAAAAACGAGGGAGATACCCGTATTGTCCATGGTTCCTCGGATTAGAACCTCGGGGTGTTTGGACAGATATTGCCGGATAATGCTCTCCATTTCATGGCGGTTTTTATGGTTTTTGGGGTGTATGGAAAACAAGGTGTCTTCAACCACCGGGATACCCAATTGCCGGCAGGATGTTTTGAAAATAGATTTATCGTTGTATTTCCATGTCAAAGCACTGGGAGCACCAAAGAGATCAGCTCCCAGTACTTTGGCAACTTTGTTTTCCATATCACCGGAAAACCATGGAACATATACGGGTTTTTTGTTAATCTTTTTAATGATTTTTTGAATTGGTACCGGGTTGTCCGCAATCATCCGGGAAAGCATTGTTTTTCCTTCGGCACGCCCATACGATACGATATGATCGGTTCCAAGGCCCAGAGAAGCCAACCAGCTTTGATATTCCAGGTTCAGTTTTCCCCGTAATATTACAATATCCTTTGACCTGGCTGCGGGAAGTGCCCGGTCGCATTTTGAAGGCAGATTACCAATGGGTTGGGTGAATTGAGATAAATTATCTGCACCATAGATAAGGCACTCGTCATCCCTGTTTGAAATGCAATTCTTGAATGTTTGGGGAGGGTCAGCCATCATTTTCAAAACTACCTTGTTAAGTATTTAGTTTCATTATCCAGCCATAAAATTTTGACAGTAAATCAGGGTTAGAATTATTACATAAGCCACAATCAGATAAAACCATTTGCCTTGGTATTTTGGGGTGGGGATCGGGGCCAGGTTCAGCAAGGCCAACACCAGGAACATAGCTGATAAAATGATCAAAAAGACAAAGGGGCTGAACAGGCTTTCAAACAAGAAGACAAAGGCAAAAACAAGGATATTGTTGTCCAGGGACAACCCCATATAATAACCGTCATCCATGAGGCCAAAAAGATTAAAATAACTTAAGCGTAATGCATTTGAGGCCAGGATGCAAAAGGCCACAGGTAAAAGTATAAAAGAGAATTGCCCATAACTTAAAAGAAACACGGCCGGGCAGACACCAAAGTTTATAATGTCGATCATGGAATCCAGTTGCTGACCAAAGAGGCTGAAGATTTCGGCTCTTTGTTTCATCCTTCGGGCAAAGGCTATTATTTGATATTGATGGGATGGGGGGAGGTTTGATTCTTTCATGATCAATATCCTTATCTTCGGTGATGGCTTGATTTTCAGCGTTGTTGTCTAATCCTATATCCATAAAACCGGAATTTAAAATTACTTATTTCGTAATGAAAATGCACCAAATTTTTCATAGGAATAGACACGATAGGACAAAATTTTGTTGTTTGTCAAGATAAGTAAAAAAAAATCTAAAAAGAGGGAATATACAAGCCCTGGAATAAGGCTGAATTAGAGTTCATTAATTATTTATCGCCTTTTGAGACAATTGTATTGCTTGGCTATGATTGTAACCCCTGGATGATTTTATCTATCAACAGAGGCAGTTCCTTCATGTTTTTTTTGATACGAACGATATCGAATACATCGGCATTGCCGATCAAATCCTTGGCTAATATGATAAGGGGTTGTGCATTGTGTTCTTTGGCCAGTTCAAGAAGTTTTTCGCCGAATTCTTTTACCTGGGTGATCACCATGGAATTTTCAAAGGATTTGCTATGGGGCAGAAATTTGGTTTTCAGGGAATGGATCATTACTTCCGACTTTCTGATTTTTTCTTTTTCAAACACCTCCATAAAATCAATTCTTTTATTTTCCTTTGTTTCCAAAAGTGTGTACGGAATGTATTTGGACAATTCTATCAGTAATTCATTAATTTTTACCGGTTTGATAAGATACCCGTCATATCCTTTTTCCAATATTTTTATTCTGGCCGTTGATATGACATCGCCGGTTAGCGCAAGTATGGGGATCTTATTTGTTTTTGGATCAGCCTTTAGTCTGACGGTGGCTTCATTGCCGTCCATAACCGGCATCCTGATATCCATGATGATAATATCAGGTGCCTCTTGCCTGGCCTTGGAAATAGCTTCTTTGCCGTTTTTTGCCTCAAGGACATCCTGGTTGGTTTTGACCAACAATTCTTTGAGCAGATACCGGTTAAATTCAATATCATCAACCACCAGTATTTTGCATTTTTTGAATGAATAATGGCTGAGATCAAAGGCCCGGGGTTTTATTATTTTTCTGGGATCATCTTCCCCGGATATTTTTACATCCTTTAAACAGACCTCAAAGGAACTGCCGAGGTCCAGGGTGCTGGCGGCGGAAATTTGACCGTTCATGGCGTGGGTCAGTCTTTTGGAGATGGCAAGCCCCAGACCGGTTCCTCCGTGGTTTTTCTTTAAATGCCCGGAAACCTGTGTAAAGGAGTCAAAGATGAGGATTATGTCCTCTTTAGCGATACCAGGGCCGGTATCTTCAACCTTTATCGTGAGATCAATCTTATCCGGGTTGGATGTGACCATTTGGGTTGCTGTCAATTTGATATATCCCTTTTCGGTAAATTTGACAGCATTTCCCACAAGGTTCAGTAAAATCTGCCTGATACGGCTTTCATCAAGGTCCAGGTTACTGGGCAGACGCTCATCCAACGTCAAGATAAACCCCAGGTTTTTCTCGGTTGTTTTTTCTCTGAAAATTTGTTCGATCTCTTGAAATAGAGTGGCAAGATTTACTGGTTCATAGAGAATATCCATCATGCCTGCCTCGATTTTGGAGAGGTCAAGGATGTCATTGATAAGTGTCAGAAGACTTTTACCGGCAATTTTGATGGCTTCTGTATAACTGGAGTGCTTAGGGTTGTTAAAATCTCTGGACAAAAGTTCGCTGAATCCTAGAATCGCATTCAAGGGTGTTCTGATTTCATGGCTCATATTTGCCAGAAATTCTGATTTTGCAAGATTGGCTTTTTCTGCAACCTTTTTCTCCCTTTGTGCTTCTTCGATTTCCCTGCGTTGTGAGATATCCACAAGAAACCCCTCATAGTATTTTTCATTTCCCTGTTCATCGTAAATTTTTCTGGCTGAAATGGAGCACCAGAAATGCTTTTTATCTTTCCCATAAAGTTGGGTTTCGTGTCCGATGATGTCGTCGTTTCGATTCAGAATCTGTATTAACTGGTCTCTTTTTTTTTGCGGTATGTGGATTAGCGTGTGAATTTTGTTTGAAATCATCTCTTCTACCGAATCATACCCTAAAATTTTTACCAGGGCCGGGTTGGCATTTATGATACGCCCGTCAAGGGCAATCTGGAAAATACCTTCAACTGCATTTTCAAATATGCTTCGATATTTTTCTTCTGCTTTTTTTAATTCAGAGGTTCGTTTTTCAACTCTTTGTTCCAGATCCCTCCGGGCATTCTCCAGCAGGAGGGTCTGGGTTTCTATTTTCAGGTTGGAATGCTGCATGTTTTTTGCCATTTTGTTCAGGGCCTGACCAATTTCACCAACCTCATCTTCGTTATTAATATCCAGCCGAAAATCCAGGTGGCCTTCTCCCATTTTTTGCAGGCCGGATACCACTTTTCTGATGGGTTTGGACAAAGATTCTGCAATTAAAAAAATGACAAAGGTAACCACCAGAACACTGGCGAGGGTGGCCAGAAAATTGATGTGACCCAGGTTCTTCACCGGAGCAAAAATTTCTTCCTTTGCGGCGCAGACCACCAGGGTCCAGTTTGTTTTTCCAAATTTTTTAAAGGAGGCAAGCATGGGCTGGCTGTTCAGTTCATACTCGATAAGTCCTTCCTTGGTGTTGAGCATCTTCTTGCCAAAGTCAAATTCATTAATATTGTGGCCAAAAAGATAGGATCTGTCGGGGGGGGCCGTGATCAGGCCGTTATCCATGAAAATGTATGCATATCCGTTTTGACCTATACGGATGGGGTCTATGAACACCCTTGCAAAGGTGTTTACCTCAAAAACGGAAAAGAGAACACCAAGAACCCTGTTCTTATCCTTTATGGGAGAGGAGATCATAAAAATTAATGTTCCGTTTACACGGCTTGTCAGGACATGTTCGGAAATATAGGTTTTGCCTTCCAGAGCCTTTTGGAAATAGGTCCGGTCACTTATATTAACCGTCCCGATAACATCTTCTTCAGAGGCGGCAATGATGTCACCTGCTACATCTGCCAGGCCAATGCTCTGGTAATATCCATAATCTTGCTTTATTCTTTTAAGCTGCTCATTGGCAAAATCCCGTGCGGTCAACCCCAGAAAAGAGGTGAGCAGGGCTTTTTTGTACAATCCCTGGTTACTCCAGTTGTTGATATCAAGTTTCCGGTCATTTATCCATGAGGATATGGAGTTGACAGTTGTCAGGGCAACATTGTCAATTTCATTTGCGATTGTCATGGTCAGGGCATTTTTTGCTTTGAAATGGGAAACAACCGATATTATCCCCATTCCTGCAATGACAATCATTACCGTTGGAATGAGAAATTTGTATTTAAGACTGATCTTCAAGATACACCCGGCCCTATTTAAAGAGTCCTTGTTTAAAAAACCATTGGTCAACCCTGTAGGGATAGGCATACCCGTAATAATAGGAATTTATTTTCCATTGGGGGACATTTCCCAGTTTGTTTGATACCACCGTTATCAGGGGGACTTCGGCAAGGGTGCCGATGACGCTTAAGTTTTCAAGGTTGATTTGGATGATTTTTTTTCCAAGGGCATTGTACCAGTCTGATCCGGGGACCAGTGAGACAAAGGTTTCACCGATTTCCCAAAGGTTTTTAACCCACAACGGCGGTTCTTCCCCAAGTTTGCCATTGCTGTTTTTCCATTGCCACCAGGCAATCCCGGTCACCGGATTCGAAGTGCCGTAGGGGGGCATAAAGGTATTCGGGGAAGCAAATAGAGAGGGCTCAAAGGGTGAGAAAACTTCGTTTGAAATGTCGTTGGTGTTGGCTAATTGTTTGGCTCGTGCCTCATTTGAGGAGACTTCCTTAAGATCAACGCGGAGTCCCAGGGCATTCCAGTATCCGACAATGAGCTTGGGAAGTTCATGGGACCAGAGAAATTGGAGGGAATAGTCCCATACAATGGTAAATGGTTTGCCGTCCGGACTGAGGCGGTATCCGTCCGGACCTCTTTTCAGGCCGATGTCATCTAAAAAATTATTGGCCTTTTCAGGATCATATTGAGCCATGAAATGTTTGTCTTTGTCGGTGGCAAAGGGAATATTTTGGGGTAATGCCTGCTGAGGTTTGCAAAGGTTCAGGAAAAGCTTTTGATTTATTTCACTTCTGTTGATGGCCAGAGACGCAGCATAATTGAATTTGGCATCGGCATAGATTTTCTTTTTCACCGGATCTTTATGGGTTTTATTAAAAAAAATGACCGGTCCAAGTCCTGTGATGGGCAACTGAAGCGAATAATTACCTTTTTTCAGGTTTGCTTTTAACAAAGGATAAATGTCCAGAGGCATATTTTGTGATTTCTGATCAATCCTGCCCTCGATGATTTCCCTGGCCCATAACTTCTTCTTAAGAAAGCGTTCATGGTGAAAATTGATATAGGGCAGTTGATTCCCGGCAGTATCAATTTTAAAATAATAGGGGTTGGCAATAAAGATACGGCCTTTGGGCGTGGGAGCCTCTTTGAGGATATGGCTTTCAAGGGTGGGGACATCAAGGCCGGAAGCATTATTGACCACGCCATCCTTCCACCGGTTCCAATAGATGTGAAACCGGGCTGCCCAGTTTTCAAACCCATTGTCTTTTGCCTCTTTGTCTGCATTCAGATTGTAATTGATGTGGTATTGGGCAAGAAAATGCTTTGGCGCAAAGGGATCATAATAGGAACCATTTCCTCCCAAATAAAAAAGCAGGGAGGTATAGGGTTTCTTAAAAATGAATTTAACGGTGGTCTCATCAATTTTTTCAACCCTGGAACCAAAATCATTCCAGGGCGCGGGCGTTTGCTTATGAACCTCTTTGTTTAAAATAATATCATTCAGATAAAAGAGCACATCATCTGCCGTAAACGTGGCACCATCGGACCAGAGGTGGCCTTTGCGCAGATTAAAGGTGATTTCGGAATAATCATTGTTCCATTTCCATGATTTCGCCACATTGGGAACAATGGTGCGGTTGTCGTCACTGAATCTTACAAAATTCGCCTGACGCCAGGATAAAATTTCAGAGGTGCCGGATTCATAGGAGAGTGACAGTCCACGCAGCGTTCCTCCATAGTTCCCAATGGTGTCATTGGGTATAACCACCAAGGGTTCTAAGGGAAGACGGTCTTCAAGGCGGGGAAGGGTCCCTGATATTATTTTTTGTTCAAACAAAGGGTTTTCATGGAAAACAACCTTTTCGCCAAGGTGGCGTTCATAGGCTACAAGTTCCATCTGCTTGGGGAATTTGCTATGAAGCTCCTTTGAATTTAAAAGTGTGGTTGACTTGGCTTTTGCCTGGGGGGCTGATCCAAAGGAAAAACAGCAAAATATTATCAGAAAGAATCCGAAAATCGTTGTAAAATATTTCATTTTTTTTTAATGCGCTCCTTTGACTCGGATCCTCGGATTCAAATTGTCTATATTCTACATTGAGTAATAGCTAAATTATCTACTAACAATATACAAGGTTTTTATCAATTATAAATACTTTGACACAGGAATGATAAAAGGCTAAATTAAACTCACTTTCTTTATCATATCCGGCAGCCCTTTGATCACCACTCCGGACAATTCGCTCTGGAGGAAATCGTAGGCCGGTCTGATGCAGGGAATGCAAGCTCAAAAAGATTGGGTCGTATTTTTTCTACAACTTTAAATGTGTTAGGGGTAAACATTGAAAAGAAATGATCTCTATTCCAAGAAAGAAAAATTTTTCCAGGATAAAAACAAGATTTATTCAGCCCATTTGGTAAAGCAAATTGCCTATTCCACAGATCCAAGGGATTTTGGCCAGGTGGCCAAAAGCATTCCCTGTCAGGATGCCTGCCCTGCCAAGACCAATATCCCCGGGTATATCCGGTGCATCAATGAAAAGCGGTACGGCAGGGCCTATGAATTAAACCGGGGGGCCAATATCCTGCCCGGTGTTCTGGGGCGGATCTGTTCCAGGCCCTGTGAATCAGCCTGTCGCCATGGCGAACCCGATAACGGAGAGAGTGTGGGTATCTGTCATTTAAAGAGGGCCTGCGCTGATTTGAAATCCCCCATGCATAGGATCATTGAAGGGCTTTATTCCCCCACTGGTAAAAGGGTTGCTGTGGTAGGGTCGGGACCTGCAGGTCTTGCAGCGGCCCATGATTTGGCAATTATGGGGCATAGGGCAGTGATTTTTGAAACCATGGAAAAGCCGGGGGGCATGCTCATGTATGGTATTCCCGAATTCAGGCTTCCCAGGGACCTTCTCATGCTGGAAATCAACAATGTTTTGAGGCTGGGGGTGGATTTGAAAACCTCCCAGACAATCGGCAGGGATTTTAGCCTCCAATCCCTTCAAAAAGAATATGATGCCGTGGTGGTGGCCACCGGCTGCATTAAACCCCGCCGTTTGGGGGTTGAAGGTGAAGATTTTGAAAATGTTTTCCATGGGCTTGATTTTATGAAGGAGATTAATGCCGGGAAGACCCCCTATGTTGGTAATCGGGTGGTGGTTATCGGCGCCGGGTTTACAGCGGTTGACTGTGCCAGGTCAGCCATTCGCCTGGGAGCCACAGATGTTAAAATAAATATTCGAAAAACACTTGAATACATGCGCATTGATGAAACTGAAAAGCATGAAGCTCTGGTTGAAGGCATTGTCACCCACACCCTGATCCAGCCTTCCCGGATTTTAGGGGTGGACAAGAAGGTGTCGGGCATTGAATTTGTCAGAACCCGCCTGGAATTAATTGACAAACCACCCTTTAAAATTTCGGTTCCCATTGAAGGGTCTGAGTTCATCATTCCCTGCGACTCGGTCATTGCCGCCCTGGGGCAGACACCGGATGTGGCAGATTTGTCTCCGGATCTTAGGGGAATGGAAAAAGAGAGCCATTCCACTGACCTTGACAAGGTTTTCGCAGCCGGTGATTTTGTCACCGGTGCTTCCGATGTGATTTCCGCCATTGCAGGCGGACGGCAGTGTGCCCACGGGGTGGATGAATATCTCACAGGATTGTCCAGGAAGAAAAAAGTGGT
>PIVS01000518.1 GCA_003353855.1 Desulfobacteraceae bacterium | reverse complement strand
TTGTTATCAAACATTGCGGCGTTGTTCTTACACTCAAAAGTGTTTATGGAATGTTCACTGTTTATCCCGAATCTGATCATTATTTTTCTTTTTTTAATCGTGTTTAAATATCCAGATTATTATAAATCCATTCATGTGGTTGTTAAAAAAGAAACACAAAAACGCTCATATCTGAAAGGTATTGATCTTGATACGGTTGCAGGTGATATCAAAAAAGCCATGGAACAGGATTGCATCTTCACCAATGAAGATCTGAATCTTGCATCCATGGCAGATTGCATCGGGTTGACCCGGCATCAATTATCAGAATACATGAACTCAGTAATCGGACAAAATTTTACAACCTTTCTCAATCGGCACAGAATCGAAGCTGCCAAAAAAATGTTGAAACAAAGGCCAGAGGAAAATATCATTTCCATTGCCTTTGAGGTGGGTTTCAAATCCAAATCCACCTTTAATTCCTCATTTTCAAAATTTGAAAAAATAACCCCTCATTCGTATCGGAAAAAATGGTCAAAAAATCATAATTAATTGGTCCTGATTTATAACACAGGTCGATTGACAGGGATTTCATGTATATTGATAGTGAATGATCAACCATTTTTATATGAGGAGTTCAAATGAAACTAAACAAAAGAGCATTTGGCATGACAAGCGGCCTGATCCTTGGAACCGGACTTTTCCTTTTTACCTGGTGGGTAATTTTATTCGATGGAATAACAAGGGAACCAACCCTGATCGGGGTGCTATACAGGGGATACAACATAAGTCCTTCAGGCAGTTTTATCGGTTTGTTCTATGGGATTGTGGACGGCACGATTTTCGGGGCAGTATTTGCGTGGTTGTATAACCTGATTTTGTCTAAACCCTAATATTGCAAAATCCATGAATATTCCAGCTGTTCCACTTCCTCTGTGAAAAAGGAAGGCAAACCGGGACATCACACCCAAAAGGGATTTCAAAATTATCCGGCTCACCGGTAAAAACATTCTGCCCGATCCTTTTTAAAAAAGAGAGAATATCGTTATATCCATGAACTGGATTGGCATGAAGGTGCTTTCGCTTCCTGCTGTTCATTATTCCGGCAGGGATGTTTGATAAAAATAAAAGCCTGTGGTGCTCCTGGGCGATCAATACTTTTGCAGGAAATTTTTTTTTCATGGGTGATACTGCATACTCATCTGTTCTTTTTAAAGAAATAGGAGAACAATTTCGTTCGTTTGATTTTGTTATGCATTGGGGGCCACTTTATCCAACACGAGCTATCAAACACCGGAAAGTTGCACCTATTCTGTAGCTTCCGTCTGATTGACGGAACGGCTGCAAGGCTTTTGTGTAAGCTTCATTCACAGCTGCCCCACTGGAATTCTCGATGGCCCGTACTGCGTTTGCTGCGGAACCAAGGCCGCGGAGATCGACGGATAAACTTGGATACCTTTTAGGACAGTCAATATCAAATACGTCAAGCGGATTAAGACCTGCGTTAGCTGCAAATGCACACAGTGCCGCCTTGCCAGATAATGCAAATGGACCGGGTGCTCCGTGCGGAACTGGCGGAAGGAGAGACCGCAATGCTACAAGCAGTGAGGTAAATTCCATTCCATCCGGTTGCCCCCAAGTCAAGACCAGAAACACGAGCACCTCGTTCCGCAGCGATCTGTGCCGCTACCCCAGCGCCACATCCTGCGTCCAGGTAACTTGTTCCAGGTTTCCTTTCGCAACGCTATACAAGGAACAGCCACTCTCTCAAAATTTATGAGAACATAGGCAATCCCCAACGCAAGCCACATTGCTATTTGACTTGTACCTAAACCCATCACATAGATAGGAAGTGCTTCGATAAGTCTTACTATTGGAAAAAAGACTATGTTGTCAAGATATTCCAGCAATTCACAAGGAAGTTGCTTATGGAATTTATCGCGATCAAAGCCCTCTGGGTCCGTGGATGGAGAAACTCGCATTTTTCATATGAGGAGGGAATGGGCTCAAGAACGAAAAATGGCCTGCATTTTCTATCACCCGGCAAGTGACTTGAGATCGGTCAGGGACACGATCTAACACCACATCTGCTTGCCACTTTGGGGTAATTGGATCATGCTCCCCAACAAGCATAAGAATTGGAATAGTCACATTACTCAACGATTCATCAGGCTGGTAAAAAGCCGTAGCGGGTGCCAACAGGACTAAAGCTCTAATTCGAGAGTCTGGGTCTGGCATCACATCAATTTTTTGTTTCGGGTTAGCCCACGGTTTACCACCTGCCACTGCTAAAGCTGTGTATCCTTCCATTGAGTATCCTATAATTGCGGCATTATTCGGCTTTATGTACTTGCTGAACATGGAATTAGAGCAAATTTCTTCAATCGTAATCCGGACATACATCAATTGCGTATGATTCAAAAATTGTTGGGGAAGAAGGTGTCTCCGTTGGATACATAGCCAGTACCGGAAACTAGATATCCTTATCTTTGACTTTCATTTCATGGCTACCGACGAACATTCAAGTCTCCTTTTGTGTTAATATGCTATCGAAAGTAAACCGAATGGTTTGATTTAAAAATGCCCAACGCCGCAAATCAACCGTGCCGGTACGAGCATCGGCTGTATTTGCATTGTTGTGTGCCGGGTACGGCACACGTTCTTATGGGTGAACCTATGATTTCCAAAGATGGAAGTCAAGGCAAGTCCCAAGCCCAGCCAGATGGAGGCGGGTTGAAGACGCGGAGCCACGGCATAGTGCTATCACAACGGGGTATCTGGTGACGGTGCCTCGGAAGACAGTGACTCTGTTGAGGTAGAGTAGCACAAAAGCACGGGGCGACGTACAGAAATCGAGTTAGGCGTGCATCTGCGGGACCAGCCTGGAACACCAAGGTTAAGTCCTCTATCCATTATAAGCAGTGTCCGTATACTCGGCGCTTACGTGCTGAAAGACGTGTGTTTACCCCGGGAGGTCTTCCATGTGCCAAATGGCTGAGAGTAGGGCAACCTGCTCCGACCGCATGGAAGAAGTCAGCAGAGGGCATAGTAGCCGCAGGAGAAACGAGCCGTGAACCCCACGGAGGTCTCACCCCGGCAAAGGCCCGAACGGTGCCCGGACTGATATGGTTAAGGCACTAAAGCGAGTCAGTGGCAACAAAGGGGCACCCGGCATTGACAGTATGACTGTTGATCAGTTACCCTGATACCTCAGACGTCACTGGCTTAAAATCAGGGAATACCTGTTAAGCGGTAATTACAAACCGCTGCCGGTGAAAAGGAAGGAGATTTCAAAACCGGATGGTGGTGTAAGATTACTTGGAATTCCCACAGTTGTGGATCGTTTGATTCAGCAAGCAATAACTCAAGTCCTGCAACAAATTTGCAGGGAGGCCCACTTTCCCCGGTGTTTTTCAATATAGTTCTTGATGAACTGGATAAGGAATTGGAGAAAAGGGGGCTTAATTTTGTCAGGTACGCTGATGACCGTGCGCCACGACGGCGCAGTAGGGTGGCTTTTATGAAAGCCACATAAAACTGTGTCTTGCTGCACAGGAGATGAGGGTAGGCCCCTCGGAGCCGCCATGCAGGTGGAGGCTTCAAACCA
>PIVS01000517.1 GCA_003353855.1 Desulfobacteraceae bacterium | reverse complement strand
TCTTAAATTATCACAGTCCCGCTGTGCACAAAGCCATAGATTCTTTCAAATTGTTTCGGAATAGATAATATTAGGCCCATGAAAGGATTTTCAAGCAGGCTTGCCGAAAGGACACAAAATAAATATTAACCAATGATTTGGGAGGTTTTTTCATCTATTTTAGCTTTTTGCACAAATTTGTTTCTAACATAGATTTTCCCTTGACTTTCCTTCTAATTTTCGAGAATTTGTCGATCAGTTCACCAAATTTGGTTTTTCATTAGTTTAACCAAACATCAAAATTGCAATATAAGTTTATAGGAATTTTATGGGAAAGAATAGTTTCAGGCTACTTTTTTGCCGTCAGTGCCTATTCAATAGAGAATCAGGAGGGACCTTTGTCTGCCCCAATTCCTTATACCGACAGACCTAATATAGTTGAATTTCCTGTTATTAACCATTCCAACGGCACGATTGATGTCACCTTTAATGAGAGTAATATGCAGGGGGCGGATATCAAAGAAAATTATGAGTTCAGCCCCACAATCTTTTTTAATGAAGCAAATGCGATTATCGAGACAGATAAGACATATCGACTTTTTTTTAATTATATTCCTGAGCATACTTTCATCAGAATGACAGTCAGCAATATCACAGACAATAAAGGTCTTGAACCGGTTTCTGGTTCAATTGTACTAAATGACGATGACAAAGACGGCATGGCCGATGACTGGGAAGGCAAATACGGGATTGGCGCAGCTTTTTTAGATCCTGATTCAGACGGTTTAGATAATAGATCAGAGTTTACCTCAGGCACCAGTCCCATTGATAGTGACAGCGATGGTGACGGCATGGATGACGGCATGGATGACGGCAGGGAAGTTCAGCCCGGTCTGAATCCTCTTTTGGATGATGCTGACGGGGATTTAGACGGGGATGGTATCAGTAATTGGACTGAGTATACTGAGGGGACAGATATTTCAAACAAGGGCCCTGAAAAACCTGTACTCAGTATGCCGAGCAATTTTTCTGCTGACATTCAGCTGGCACCTGAATTCAGGACAGCCCCCTATGTTGACAATGAAAATGATTCCTATACCAGAACCCAATTGCAGATCAGTAAGGAACAGACATTTACAAGTCCTGAAAATATTTTGTTTGAACTGGAAATATATGAAGCACTTACCCGTTTGATAGTTCCGGAATTTATACTGGATGCAGGCAGGACCTATTTCTGGCGGGTCAGGTTTTCTGATGAGCTTAACGGCAGCTTCTTCTGGTCTGATCCGTTTTCTTTTTCAACCGTAACCATTAATCCTGAAGATCTGGATGGGGATGGCGTATCGGATATTCAGCAGATTATGGACGGAACCATTGATCTCAATGATGACGGTCTTTTTGATGTTTCATCAATCACCTCTAAAATTATCACAAATGGAAGCACCTCTTTTGGCCTTGAGGCATTGAATGAGGTTACAGCGGTTGAGTGTCTGAAAGTCATTGATCCCGATGATATATCCGACGCAGTCGAGAAGCCAGGAGATGGTGATGGTGCTGCCAATGGGTTTATCCTTGACCCTTCTGGCCCGGGCGGCGCAGTGATTGATTCCTCCGGCGGCAGTGGCAGTGTGAGCAGCGGAAGCAGTAATGGTGTTGGCGGCGGTTGTTTCATTGCGACTGCGGCATTCGGGTCTCCAATGGAAAAACATGTTCAGGTTTTAAAGGATTTTAGGGATATCTATCTTTTGAAATTCCCCCTTGGACACACATTTGTAAGCGCCTATTATCGGTATTCACAGCCGGTGGCCGATGTAATTGCCCGGCATGGTACATTGAGAGCCGTTGTCCGGTTAGGATTGATGCCCCTTATTGTGTATGGGTATGTTGTTGTCCATATGTCATCTATTCAGCAAGGACTGATTCTACTTTTGGTATTCGGTATAACAGCCATGGCAGTTAAATATACCCATCGATATTTATTCCAGGGTCACAATCAAGATCTTTCTAATTGAAGATGCCCGGGTATGTAAAAGGCGGATTCCTATTCATGGGGTTCCTTGTGGTTTTATTTGTTTATGGCTGTTTTATTGAACCTAACGGAATCAAAATAAGGGAGATAAGGATACAAAGCGATTTTTTTAACAATCCCTTGGAAGATAAAATAATTGTCCATCTTTCAGATTTGCATCTGTCCGGTTTCGGAAAGAATGAAATAAAGATATTAAGCATGATTGATCAAATAGATCCGGACCTGATATTTTTGACAGGGGATTATATAAAATGGAAGGGCGACAATAAGCCTGCTTTAACATTTTTATCAAGATTAAAGGCAAAACACGGGGTTTTTGCGGTCATGGGCGATTATGATTATTCCGATTCAAAGAACAGCTGCCTGTTCTGCCATAAAAAAGGAAGCAAAAATCCCACAAAACAGCATTCAGTCATTATGCTGAGAAATTCTTTACATGAGATAAATATCAAGGGTAAAAAAATCAAAATCGCCGGAATAGATGAAGGGTATGAGGATCTGGATGATTTCAAAGGGATTGATACGCTTGCTGACAAGAATTCTTTATTACTTGTATTAAGTCACAGCCCCCTGGCCTTTGGTCAATTTTCCCCCCGAAATAAAATTTTCATGTTTGCCGGTGACACCCATGGCGGGCAGGTGAAACTTCCCCGATGGCTGTTTAAACTTCTGGGCTATGAAAAGAATGTCAAATATAATTACGGACTGTATTCCCAAGGAGAGAAAACCATGTATGTAACAAGGGGAACCGGTACAAGTCATCTTCAGTTCAGGCTTTTTTGTCCGCCGGAAATAGCCGTGTTTAGGTTTTCTCCATGAAAAGCATTGCTAAACTCATTTTTATTGTTTTTTATGGTATGTTTTTTATTATTGCCTGTGGAAAGATGCCGGATAAAGAACTTATACTTCTTGATTTTGAATCAGCAACTGTTCTTGATGAGGTCCACTGGAAATGCCATACTCTTTTTTCCCTTACAGACAAGTATGCGGTTCATGGCAAAAAATCTTTGAGGCTTGAATTGTTCCCCTCGTCATATCCCGGCTTTTCACCAGTTTTAAAGCACAAAGATTGGAGGGGATATCAAGCTTTGTGTTTTGACGTGTATAATCCAACACCCGACCCGTTTAAACTGATTTTGCGAGTTGATGACAAAAAAGAGGCGTTAGAATACAGCGACAGATACAATAAGGCCTTTCTGATAAAACCCGGGCCCAACACTTTGAAAATACCTTTGGACAGCTTGACCACATCGGGAAGCAGCAGACCCCTGGCGCTCAAAACTATTTACCGGTTTCTGGTTTTTATGTCACATCCGGATGAAAATCATGTTTTGTATCTGGATTATTTCCGGTTGATTCCCAAAAAGTAGGCTCTAAGAGCCCCCCCCAATAAGAATGATTCTTTCATAAAAACATACACTTTATCGGGGGCAGACCCCATTATCATATTACCCAATTTCAGCATTTCCCCAATCCACCATCAAAAAAAATAAAAACCCCGTTGCGCTTGATGACTCAAGCCGATAGAGTGTTGGTGTGAACAAAAAACTATCATCAACGGGGTGAATTAACTATGACACAAGGCG
>PIVS01000516.1 GCA_003353855.1 Desulfobacteraceae bacterium | reverse complement strand
CAATGATTTACACCCATACGGTTAAATCAAAAACATTGAAGAATGCTGAAAGTCCTCTGGATCTCTGGGAGGAATTTTCAATATAGCTCCGCCCCTTCGAATACATGGAATCGCACACCATGATATTATTACTATGAGTATCTATATAAGAGTAAAAACCAAAGGTCAACAGCTAGGTTTGTATTTTTGGAGTCTCCTAAACCCCTTTTTTGACCTATACTGCCCAGGCGGAAAAAATTTCTCCATCACCCGGGAAAAAAGATGTAGTCACTCTGTCGGATGAAGGGAAAAAAATGCAGGCCCAAGCCTCAACAAACACCTCATCCTTAATTATCTCCCTGGATGATTTCATGGACGGCGCAGGAAAAGACGGGGTCATTACTCTGGATGAAATCCGGGTCTTTGGTGAAAAGTATTTCAAACAAGCCGAGGATATTCTGGCTAAAACTCTTGAACAACTCAATATTCCGTCTGATCACAGCATGACCATAAGCACTGATGAAGAGGGCGTGGTCAAGGTTGATTCCGATCTTTCAGCCCAGGACAATGACAGGCTGGAGGCTGCTTTGAATGAACATCCTGATTTCCAGCAGGCTTTTACAAAAGCAAGTTCCAGCCAAACCCTGCTTGATGAGGCAGAAAAGTATATGGAGTTTGCCGAGGCCTATGCCAAAAATCCCAAGGCAGCGCTTGCCCAATACGATATCGGAAGTTCTTCCTCAGGCGAGTATGTGTTTGAATATGCCCAGGGACAGGCCAAGTTGATTTTTCAAAACAATTTTTCCCTGATGGGATAAAAGTGTTCCAGCCCAACATGAAAATCACCGGTGAAATCCGGTGCATTTTTTTTTAATCCCGGTGCTGATGGTCGAATAATGATTAACTTACCAAAAGCCGTGATCAATACTCTTCGGCGGCCTATAGCAGCCCACTGCAAACCTTTGGTCGAATAAGCAAGGGAACCTCCCCCAGTTTCTCACACAACCGTACGTGAACCTCTCGCCTCATACGGCTCTTATCATTTAGTCAAGCACCTAGCAGACTCCAATGAACAAAAAGATTTAGCATTGCACTTTTTACACGCCTTACCCAATTATCTGCCCTTTTGAAGTTGCTTCCATGCTTCTTGTATTTCCTGATCACCCACCGATATAACAATTTATCCAGATGGTGTACCATAAAGATTAATTCTGATTGGAAGAATGCCCCGTAGTATTCAATCCAGCCGCCTGCGACAGAATTTAACGTGTTAGCTGGACTGGTACCTTTAGCCATCTCTCTACATAGAGCAACACCCATACATCCTCGGTATGCTTGCTAACTGCTCTTAGCATCAGATCATGAGGTATGTTGTCAAAAAATCCTTTAATATCCATGTCCACGACCCAATCCTTTTCCAGCAACGTTGCCGAGCCTGCGAGATCGCTTGCCTGGCTGATCGTTTTGGCCGATAACCATGGGAGTCAGAGTGGAATATTCTTTCCAGTTCTGGCTCGGGCTGATTCTTGACCACCATCTGAGCAATTCGATCTGCAACCGTTGGTATTCCCAACGCCCGCATTTTCCCGTCACCTTTAGGTATTTCTACCCGTAATACGGGCGGTGGGAAGTAGCTTCCTGATGACATCCGGTTCCAAATCTTATACAGATTGTTTTTCAGATCTTCCTCGAATATTGCTATCGATTGCTGATCTGCTCCGGCTGCACCCCGGTTGCCGCATGGCCAGTAATCGGATCTCCGCCATACTCATCCTGAGAAAGTCCAAGATTCTCAGTTTTGACAAACATCTGTCGGTTTTTCGATACCTCATCAATGGTTCACTTGCGTTCACCTCTTTAGCACCCACCTGACATTTTAATAACAGCCTTTTTTGCTTCAAACGGCCTCGATAATCTGATGAATTTATTTCAAAGATCAATTTTTCGAAAAAAGAACCGGTCCTGCCCCACATCCGTCTGATCAGGCGGCCTTGCTCCGAAAAAGCTATTTTCTATATAAATTGTGACCGGGCTTGTCCAACAAACGGTTCAGATTGAGGCTCGCTGCGCTCACACAATCTAACCTTATTCGTTATGTGAATATTCATCTATATTATATCAATAATATTATAAATTTTGTTTTCCAAATTTTTACTATCAATTACATCAATCAATTTAATAGTTCCCTTTACGTAAGCATCGTGACCGAGCACCTTTAATTGAATTATTACTTCGCAGCCCTCATCTTCGATAATTATTTTGTGATAAGCGTGCAGATTTAAATAATCCTTTGGAATTCCAATATCCAACTGATCTTTAATGTCTCTAATTGATTCTATTTCTTTATTATCAATGTCCAGAGCTTTCGCTATTTCAACGGCTGTTCCTGCAACAGTATTTTTATCTTTCTGGTGTGATTCAATTATTCTCACCTTATTATCTGAAAAGGTTTTTCCATTAATTTTTAAAATATTCATCATTTTTAATATCGGCATGGCCGTATTTGGGCAAACAATTATTGGGCATTCGATATTATCTTTCGAAATATTTTCTCCAGTTGATAATTCCATCAATATTGAACCAGTTCTATTGCAATAGTTTACACATTCTTCAAATTGCCGTCCACTCCCGGCATGTATCACAATAATCTTTTCATTTGTTTTTATATCAAATAATTCCCATTTTATGGGATTGTAATTTTCTTTTAACCCAACAAATATTGAGTTTGATAATTTTCCATTTCCGACAATACATACTTTCATTATTACACCTTATATTATTTGCTCCTAGGCAGTCCACCCACAAGTTCTCGTCAGCCCCGGCTGTACAAGGGTGTTGTTAACTTTTATACTTTCTCATTCCTCGTTCTTGAAGATAATCTGCAACAGTTGCACCGGACATTACCAGGACCAAAAACCGCATGTTTTTTTGGGATCAGAGTGAATGCCTTTGGTGGGTGATATTTTTCTCCACCTCTTTTCTTAAACACATAATAAATGATCCATTCAATTTGGCTATCGGCTCAAGCGTTGCACAAAGGATTTTTAGGTCCGTGTCAGTAGCAGTAATAAACATATCTTCGATATCATGTTTTGTGCTTTTTTTCTTGTTCCACCATCACAGATTAATACACCATTATGCTTTAAACACTCAGAAATGGAGAAGAGAGTTTTTCTTAAATTATCTTTACCTGAAACATGTCCCAATGTATCGAAGCATAGAATAATATCGTATTTTCTGTCTATATCTAATTTGCAAATATCTGTTTTGTATGTATTTATGCCTTTTCGCTTTGCACTCTGTAGCATATTCCCCGAACCGCATTTTATCCAGATTACATTTTTTTACCGTGGCGGGATCCGAAGTCATGACATCATAGTCCCCGGCCCCCACGTGGGCACGCCCCACACCGGAGCCCATGCATGATGCCGGCACCTTTGTTGTCTGCAAACAAACCGATGAAGGGATTCAGCAACGCCGGTATCTGCATAACCGTTGATAAAAGGCCTGCCTGGCTCAGGGTCAGGGACAGCTTCTCAATGATCAGGGGCAGCAGGGGGGATAGAAAGCTTGTATACACATCATGGATAAAATGAGAAAAAGATACAAGACCAAC
>PIVS01001048.1 GCA_003353855.1 Desulfobacteraceae bacterium | reverse complement strand
CTGATCCACTGGGCATAGAGTTCAATAATGGTAATAAGTTCAAATTTGTGGGGGATCTTAAACTTGCGCAATCCTTCCAGGATTGCAAAATAGGAGTGGCCTCATTCGGTGTTGACCACCAAAGGACTTTTCAGATTATTGTCCACATGGTGGGCAAACTCCTCAATAATATATTTCCAGCCTTCATTGTCGGCCATGAACATGCAGTAATTTTCACCGGCCCACATCACCGACGGATAGGTCCAGTCCGCACCCACCGTGTGGAGGACCTTCCACAGGGGCCCCATTTCCTCAGGTTCGGTCACAGGTTCCCGGGAATTCTGGTTGAGCACCATGTTGGCACCTTTCCTGTCCACGGTGACAAAAAGATCTTCAAATCCCGGATAGTCTTCCCGGATCTCTTCTGCCACATCCAGGACGGTAAATTCAAAGTCATCCTTTTGGGCGCCCATGGCAGACCCGGTCCTGATATGCTGGTCACAGGAGCCAAGGATACCCTTGGGTCTTTTTTCCCTTGGTACACTTGCCCGCAGATTAAAAATCAGTGCCGGCACATTAATTTTCATGGGACAGGCAAGCACGCAACGTCCGCACATGCTGCACACCCATTTCCAATCGCTTTTCCGTATTTGATCATCCATCCCCAGGTTCAGCATTCTGATGAGCTTTCTGGGGTCCATATCAAACTGTTCCGATGCCGGACACCCGCCAGTACAGGTGCCGCAGGTCAAACACAGGTCAAAATTAGCATCCGGTGCTTTGTCAAGCACCTCCTCCTTAAATTCAATATCCAGGGTGTCAATCCTAATTGCCTCTGCCATTGACGCTCTCCTCTATCTTAATTTTGCCGCATTAAGATACTGCCCCAACCTATCC
>PIVS01001047.1 GCA_003353855.1 Desulfobacteraceae bacterium | reverse complement strand
TGATATTGCATCCTACTATAACTCCATGCAGCATTCGACACTTCTGGAGCTGCTTAATAATGCAAACGTGGGCATACACATTTTGGAGGTTGCGGAGCAATATCTTAAGATTCCTGATCTAAAATGCACCGGCCGGGGAATGGTGGCGGGAGGATCTCTTTCTCCTCTGTTGGGCGCTCTTTATCTGCAGCCATTGGATGCAGTCATGCAACAACTTATGTCAAAGAATAAAATTTATTATGTGCGTTACATGGATGATATGGTTATTCTGGCTAAAACCAGATGGCATCTGCGTTGCGCCATTCGCATCTTGATTAAGATGGTGCAGTCACTGGGTCTTGAACTGCGTGAGCAAAAAAAAAGTATCGGGCGTGTAAGTAAAGGCTTTGATTTTCTGGGATATCAAATTCACCCATCCCGCAAGCTTCGCCCTTCGCCTGAAAGCTTAAAACGTCTTGTGATGCGTGCTCGCCGGCTTTATGAGTAAAAAGCCTCCATTCTGCCGATTTATCCTGCTCGATACTTGGTATGGCCTGGGTACCGTTCCCCTGAATCTTATTATGACTTTCTTCGCCTATACTATAATATATTCACAATGTCCCTGAATCTTACCAATACAATAACCCCCCCCCCCATCTATTTTCTGTAATTCTCTTTTATCTAATCCTCTCATATTTATAGGCAATACAAAATTTACCAAATCGTTTTTGTTTTCTACAATATTAACCTTCACTTTCTCTGGTATTTCAATGCCATATTCTTTAAAAATCTTTTTAGGGTCTGCCAATAACTTTGCCTTAAAATCATCCTCTTCAAAAGCTTTTGCAACTAACTTACCGTATGCTTTTTCAAATTGTTCTTTGTCCATTCTTTTGC
>PIVS01000515.1 GCA_003353855.1 Desulfobacteraceae bacterium | reverse complement strand
TTTTCATAGACCTGCCTGGGTGCCTGGCCGCCCTTGTCCGGATCAAGGAAAATATCGTGGATCACCAGAAGCCCACGGGTCAGAAGATGGGGGGACCAGGTCAAAAAATCATTAAGGGCCGCCTCAAAGGAATGCCCCCCATCAATAAAGACCATGGCAAGGGGCGTCTGCCACATCTTGCCGACAACAATTGAACTAGAAACAATGGGAATAACCGTATCTTCAAGACCTGTTTTTTTTAAGGTTTCCCGGAAAAACGGAAGGGTATTGACCCCGCAGGTTCTTTGGTCAAATAGTTCCGGATCAAAATATTCCTCTCCGGGTTGCTGCTCCTCGGATCCTATATGGTGGTCTATGGAATAAAGGATGCCGTTCTTTTTTTGACAGGCTGTGCCGATAATGGCGGCGGACCTACCGCAATAGCTTCCGATTTCAAGCACAGCCCCCATTGCTGCTGCCTGGCCTGCCAGCTCAAACAGCCGGCAGGCTTCTTTGTCATCCATAAAGCCTTTTATGGTATTCAATATCTTTGTATCAATCATCGTCATAGCTTTTGACAAGAACTTCCCTTTGTTTGGCGCCAATCTGGGGACCCACAATCCCCTCATGCTCCATCATTTCAATCAACCGGGCTGCCCGGTTATATCCGATACGCAGCCGGCGCTGCACGTAGGAAATAGAGGCCTGCCTGGATTTTGTCACCAGGGCCACGGCTTCATCATATTTGGCATCGTAATCTGCTTCATCAAACTCTTTTGTTTCCTCATCCCCGTTTCCCATGGTGACGGACTCATCATAATCCGGCTTTCGCTGTTCCTTTAAAAAACCGGTGATCCTGGAGATCTCTTTTTCAGATATATAGGCCCCCTGGATCCGCATGAGTTTTCCTGTGCCAGGCGGGCAAAAGAGCATGTCTCCATTGCCCAGAAGACTTTCAGCCCCGCCCTGGTCAATGATAATCCGGGCGTCAATCTTTGAAGAGACCTGGAAGGAGATCCGGGTGGGAAAATTGGCCTTGATGGTACCGGTGAGCACATCTGCGGAGGGGCGCTGTGTGGCGAGAATGATGTGAATACCGGCGGCCCTTGCCATCTGTGCCAGGCGGGTCAGGGCATACTCCACATCCTTTGAGGCCACCATCATCAGATCCCCCAGCTCATCCACAATCACCACGATAAAGGGAAGGGGCTCAGGGGGAGGAGGCAATTCTTGGGTATCCTCCTTGGCCACAGACCATTTTTTCTTTTTTTCCCTTGCCATTTCATTGTACTGGTCCAGATTTCTCAACCCGTTTTCTTCCAGAAGCTCATACCGTCGCTCCATTTCCTTAACAGCCCAATAAAGGGCATTGGTAGCCTTTTTCATATCGGTTACCACAGGAGAAATCAAGTGGGGAATATCATTGTAAACAGATAATTCGATCCGTTTTGGATCAATCATGATCAGCTTGACCTCATCCGGGCTGGCCTTGTACAGCAGGCTGATAATCATGGAATTTAAACCAACACTCTTCCCGGTCCCCGTGGCGCCGGCAATGAGCAGATGGGGCATCTTATCCATCTGGGTGGCAACAGGTTTTCCTAAAAGGTCTTTTCCAAGGCCCAGGGTGAGCAAAGATTTGGACTGAACAAAGCCCTTGGAAGAAAGCATTTCCCTGATATTGACAAGTTCCCGTACCTCATTTGGAATTTCAATGCCCACCACATCCCTTCCCGGGATGGGGGCCACAATACGGATACTGATGGCGCTCAGGGCAAGGGCAAGATCATCGGAAAGTCCGACTATTTTACTCAACTTGATCCCCGGGGCCGGTCTATATTCAAAGGTGGTAATAACAGGTCCGGGCAGGATTTCCACCACCTCGCCGGCCACATTAAAATCCTTGAGTTTGCCTTCAAGTATCCTAGCCTTATCCTGGAGGAGCTGGGTATCAATCTGCCTGGTAACCTGTGGTTTTTCGTCTAAAAAGGAAAGATTGGGCAGGGTAAATTGGGGCTTTTCCCGGATATCGCCAATTTTTGTATCAGATATATATTCTTTGTCATCGGGTTCCAGGGCTACGATGGCGGGTTCAACGGGTTCAAACAGGTCATCTAAGGGGATGCTTTCTTCCTTTCTTTTTACCAACCTTTCAGGAATCTTAATCAATGCCCTTTTTTTGCGTGGAGTCGGGGTGACATCAATCTCTTTTTGGATAACAGGAACTTCGGCCCGGTCAAGTCTGACCTGTTTTCGATTTTCCTGAAACCGGCTTATCCTAAGTTTTATATAATCAATGAATTCTTTAAAATCATCCTGGATTATGACCATTAAAGAAATGGTTTTTTGATAAAGATATATTGCCATGGTGGTCAGGGAAATCCCCGTGGCAAGGGTAAATCCGATGATGATAAAAAAGATCAGGATGGTAATACACCCGGTGATATTGGTATATTTTAACAAAAATGATGCCAGAACCCTGCCGATCACCCCGCCTGCGGAAATCATGGTATCCGAAAATGCATAGGCATCCTTGAATAAAAATAAAACGCTGCCGGTAGTGATCATAAGAATCAACCCCCCGGCAAGGGTCATCCAGATAATTTTTTGGGTCCGTTCCTTGAAATACCAGATAACGATCAAAGAAAGGAGAAAAGGCAGCCACAAAGAACCGATTCCAAACAGATAGATAAAGAAACCTGCCACATGGGCACCCACAAGACCAAACAGATTATGGACCGTGGAAGGAATTGTGAAAAAATAATGCCCGACACAGGGATCGGCTGCATCATAGGAAAAAAGGCTGACAGCCGTTAGAATGATGGCAAATAGCAGCACAATACCATATAGTTCTTTTTTCATACTTCAATAATGATGGGAACAATCAATGGTTTACGGTTAATAGCAAAGGCAAAATATTGTTTCAGGGCCCGCTGGAGTTTTTTCCGAATCAGATCAACCCTGGATTCAAGTCCCGCCTCAACCTCTTCAACAATCTCAAGAATCACGCACTGGGCATCATCTATCAGATGTCCTGTTGCAGAATCAAAAACAAAACCCTTGGAAATCAGTTCAGGCCCGTAAAGCACCACCCCTGTTTCCTCGTCAATGATCATGGTCACCACCACAAGTCCGCCCTCGGAAAGTTCACGGCGCTCCTTGAGCACACTTCTGCCGACATCACCGATTCCTTTGCCATCCACAAGAATCCGGCCGGTATGAACTTTTCCCTGGAAACGGCCCCCATCTTTATCAAAAACAATAACTCTGCCGTCTTCACCCACAAGAACATTCTCCCGTGCAAGCCCCTGTTTTTCTGCCAGCCGGGCATGGGTAACCAGATGGCGGTATTCCCCGTGGATGGGAATAAAATACTTGGGCTTGGTCAGATTGAGCATAAGCTTAAGCTCTTCCTGATGGGCATGGCCCGAGGCATGGATCTGGGCAACCTTTGAATAAACCACCTCGGCACCGCGCCGATAAAGCTTGTTAATAATATTTGCAACAGCTTTTTCATTACCCGGGATCTGTTTGGAAGAAAGGATAACCGTATCCTTTTTTTTGATATTGATATGCCGATGAATCCCCGATGCCATCCTGACCAATGCAGACATGGGCTCTCCCTG
>PIVS01001046.1 GCA_003353855.1 Desulfobacteraceae bacterium | reverse complement strand
TTTTGTCGAACATGAATGCCCGCTTTGTTTGTCTCTTTTTTTTTTTTTTCCCAAAAAAATTTCCCCCCCCCTATTTTTTCCCCCCCCCCCCCCGATCTTTAACGGAGGCAATAACATAAGCTAGTCCTGCACTTGGTATCCCCCACGACATTGGGGCCTTTTCTTTATCATACTCTCTCCAGTGAGAATCTACGGCTAAAAATCTTGGGTTAATCAATTTATTGATGTTCTCCATATAAAAACAGCAACTACTATTGCTCGGCATTCTTTTATTTTCTGAAAATAAAGAATCATAAAAGATGAAAGATAATACACATAACTAGATGACTCTAAAAAAAATTAAAGTACAATAAATTCTTGATTCAAAAAGATTGTTTGCAATCATCACCAACCGGGAAAGAGTGTCTGAATTGTTGATAATGGGAAATATCGCTTCAACAAGCTTAATGTATTTTTCCCTATTCCGAATAGTAAACAATGTTCCTATAGTCGACCGATGACAAACGACGCCATGCTTTTTTTGAGATGTCAAGCTTTTTTTTCGAGTTTGTTGGAGGGGAGGGTATCTGAATTTTACCGCAAGGAAATCACCAATACCCCCTATCTGGGGTGATGAAAACCACCATAGTTAAAGCATATATTCTGGGTTCCATTTTTGTTCCTTTTTTTTGATCAAAGCATTGACCTCTACTCTTTTTGCCTGAACCGATCTACCAACATTTTTTTTGGATTCATCCGGATTGACGCGATAATCTTTCAACTTCCGATAAAGGTTCCAAATATCTGTACGTGTGTCTTTCAATAATTTGATGTGCTGTTCTGTAAAGCCAATCAGTTTATGAATGGTCCTTTCTGCATGCACCCAGCAAAGTCCGTG
>PIVS01001045.1 GCA_003353855.1 Desulfobacteraceae bacterium | reverse complement strand
CAATGCTCAAATCAAGCAACCTTTCGGCTTCTGACTGATTGGGAGAATTGAAAATATTCCTGATATCATTTGCTACTCCTTTGCGCATATCCAACTTCGGAATATATGAAACTGCATTTCTTTGTATATGTACCTGGCAACGCTGCCAGGGCACACTTGGGAAGACAGACCTTAACGCTGATTTTAGTCAGCTATGGTCATCGCTTGGAATCATTTTAATCCCATGAAGGCCTCTCTTTTTCAGGTCCAACAGAAAAGTGCGCCAGTGAATCTCAGCTTCACTCAATGAAACGCTTGTACCAAGAATAATTTTTTTGCCATCTTCCATTACGCCGGTGGCAACCAAAACCGCACAGGAGAGAACCATACCGTCCTGGCGAACCTTTCCATACCTTGCATCTAGCTGGAGGAATTGAATCCTGCCTATCGGCCGGTTACGCCATCTTTTAAGTTCATCATCCAAAAGTTTTGAGGCATTGCTGACCTGGGTACTACTGATTTCTAACTTTGATTGAACGGGTATAGGTAAATTGTATTTTTATTTTAATATCAGGGTATAATAATGTTATTATGACAGCATTTTTTTAGGCAAGATTTTTATTGACCTTTAAGCAAATAAAATGCACCCTATGAATCATGAAAAACATTACGTTTGAAGATCCGATGCTTACCAGAGAGCTCTTCGGTCATCACAACTATAATCTGGATAAAATTTGCAAAGCGTTTAATGTGGAGATCAATACAAGGGGCAACTCTTTGTCGGTTAATGGCACAGCCCACAATACTGATCTTGCTGAAAAAATACTCCAACAACTTTATCAGCTTCTGGAAAATAAATTTTCTTTTGACGAAGCTGATTTTGATGCCGCCATAAAAA
>PIVS01000068.1 GCA_003353855.1 Desulfobacteraceae bacterium | reverse complement strand
CTGTATTCTCCTGTTTGTTCATTTTTGCGCACCTTCATGATTACCAGGTCGATTTCATATCCGCATCCTTTTCCCATGAGCCGGTCCATGTTCCCCAGGGTGCAGGGCAGGTAGTAGGCACGGCCTTCATCAGCCGCGTTTCTTACATCTCCTCCGGAAAATATGGAATAGGCTTTTATCCGGTCCTGAAGTCCTTCTTCCACATAGGGAACGTTTCCATGGAGCAGGATATGGATCATCTTCATAAAGGGGAGTTGTCCGGTGTCATTTTTAATATAATCCGTTAATGCCTCAATGCTGGTGGTGGGGGTTGTGGCATTGGATCCGATGTAGCAATTAATATTGTCCCGGCCTCCCAGGTGTTCCAATATTCTATCGCCTATTTCTTTTAATTTGATGGGTGTGGGTTGTCTCATGTGCTGTCTCTCACTTTTTTATAATTTTTCTTTGATCAGATTGGTCGATGGTAAAAATGATCAAAGAAAATTTTTTGGGGTATCCCGTGAATAATTTTGTTTTCAGTATATAAGGGAAATTAAAATGGAGCAAGTTTGAATTAAAGAGGCTGAATTAAAAAGAAAAGGCTTGACCAACTAAATATTGATACGCTATTAATACGGTATTAATTTAAAGAGGAAGAAAAATGGTAAATATCAAGATTAATAAAAAGTCTGGAAAACCCTTGTACGTGCAGATCAGGGATAGAATCGAACAGGCCATCCAGGACAAGGAGCTGAACCCTGGAGACCGGTTGCCGCCGGTTGCCGCCTTTGCAAAAAATATCGGTGTTACCCAGGCTACCATTCGCAGGGCCCTGGAGGACTTGGGTAACCAGGGTCTGACCAAATGTCATGTGGGCAGGGGGACCTTTGTGGCTGAATTTGACTGCGGGGATGCCGGTGCACCAACTCCTTCTAGTTATAATTTAGGAGAAAATAGTCACCTATTCCCCGGGGGGCAGGTAAAACCTGCTGTCAGATGTGCTGCCCAGCGGTTGAGAAGGGGTATTTCAAAGGGGTTGTGTGATTTGATGGCCATTGCAAAACATCCGGAAATTGTAGGGTTTGCCAAAGGTGTTCCGGATCCTGGCCTCCATGATCCCGGTTTTTTTGAAAATATGGTGACCATGGCCTTAAAAGAAAATCCCTTGGACTATATGGCCTATGAGGATTGTCAGGGGCTTTTGGAATTGCGCCGGGAAATTGCCTCTCAATATTCCCGGAAGGGGGTCGTAATTTCCCCGGACCAGGTGCTTATTACCAATGGATCCCAGCAAGGGGCCAGTATTGCTGCCCTGGATGCTGCCGATAAAAAGCGGCATGTGATTTGTGAATCCCCCTGTTACCAGGGACTACCAGACATCTTTGTGGTCCATGGCAACTGGGTGGACACGGTATCGACAGATGGGGAAAATTCTATAGAGGAAGAGTTGAATGCCTATGCCGGCAAGGAGTCCAGCCTTCTATACCTCTGTCCTGATTTCAGGAATCCCACGGGGATGGATATGACCACAGAACGACGGGAAGCCGTTGCCGCATGGGCAAGGGCAAACAAGGGAATTATTCTTTCCGATGAAATATATCAGGATCTACGGTTTGAAGGCAAACAAGGAGAGTCAATATTCAATTTGCTGGGGGGGGAGCAGACCATCATTGTCTCTTCTCTGTCAAAATCCCTGATGTCCGGACTTCGGGTGGGCTGGATGATCAGTTCTCCCCGGAGAATTGCTGAATTTTCCCGGATCAAAATGCTAATGGATCAGGTGTGCCCTCCATTGATGCAGGGGGTTGTTCTCAAGTTTTTTCAGTCCGGTGCCTATGGGGCCCATCTGGAAAAAATACGGAAAATTTATCGTGACCGCAGGAACGTGATGCTGGATTGTCTGGAGCAGGTGATGCCGGATGTAGTGACCTGGACCCGTCCCCAGGGGGGATTTTCCTTGTGGGTGACACTTCCCCGGGGATATTCAAGTGTGGCCCTTCTGCTGGCTGCCATTGATAAGGGGATTAATTTTTTACCCGGCCCCCTATTTGATATTGACCAGCGGTTTGTCAATTCTTTTCGTCTGAGCTGGGCCTGGGCTGGTTTGGATGAAATCGCGGAAGGAATTGAAATTTTGGCAGATACGGTAAAGGAATTGTTGCGCAAGCCCCCGGGTGATTCCGGAATGAGCGGTCTGATACATTTTCAATGATTTAAAAGAGTTTCAATCACTTTGTGAAAGATAAGGATGATAAAAAAAAGGAGGTGAGAAGATGGGCCATAATTCCTATTATTTAGAAATACTGGCAAAGCAGAGGCACCAGGCCTTTGAACAGGAAGCCGCGCTTATGAGACTGAGAAGGAGCGCCAGAAAAAAAGAGCATAGAACCCGGGATATCTTGTTCGTAAAATTTGCCAATTTGCTTATCAGGGTCGGGGAGTCTCTAAAAAAAAGAGTTGAAGTCCCTTGTTGCTGCGAACAATATTCTGGTTTGCCAGAAGATGTGGGATAATGCTAAAAGAAAGCGTCAATTATTTTTAAGGTATCCATTTTAAGGTATCCATTTTAAGGTATCAATTTTTTAAGGTATTAATAGGGAGAAATTATGAAAGTACTTGTGCTCTACTATTCAAAGGGCGGAAATACAAAAAAACTTGCCCAGGCAGTATTGACCGGGCTTGATACTGTGGACGGCATCCAGGGCGTTTTAAGAGACACTGAGACCGTGACCAGGGAGGATCTTGTCGAGGCCAAAGGGATCATTGCAGGTTCTCCTGTTTATTTTGGATCCATGGCAGCCCCCCTCAAACAGGTGTTTGACCAATTTGTGAGCATCCGTCGGAAGATGGAGGGAAAAATAGGAGCGGCTTTTACCACCTCGGGTGATGCAACCGGGGGCAAGGAAACAACCATGATGGGTATCCTCCAGGCATTTCTTATCTATGGTATGGTAATTACGGGAGATCCTTTGGCAGCCACTGGTCATTACGGAACGGCCTGTGTGGGCGCACCGGATGAGAAAAGTATTGAAAATGCAGAAAAACTGGGAAAAAGGGTGGGGGAACTTGCCTTAAAACTATCATCATAAAACCATGGGAGAAGGAAAAACTGATGAGAACCCTAATCTCTTTTTTGTTTGCAGGCCTGGTCCTGTTAAGTTTTTACGGCTGCAGTACTTCGGGAATGGATGACGCCTCTCTTCAACCCATTACATTCGGGGTTATCAACCGGTTCCCGGATCATCCCAATTATCTAAAGGAAAAGACATTGGTGGTCATGCATAGCAATACCATCATTGAGAGTCTTTTTGTCAAGGATCAGCTTACCCGGGTTGTTGAGAAATTTCTCATTGCCAAGAAATACCGGGTGATTGAGGTGGATGACAAGGATGCATTAAAGGACGGCCGGGCTGATATGGTGATTGAGATTGTTCCCCGTAATGTATTTAAAAAGGAAGGTGCCTTTGGCTACGGGTTTGCGGACAGAAATTTCCTTTTGGGGTTGATTAAAAATAAGCCCCATTCCTATGCGGCCATGGAGTTGATTCTGAGTCGGAAAAACAGCAGGCGCATCACCACCACCAAAAAGGAAGAGCGTTTCTCGGAAATTGGTATGGATTCCATGCCCGACCAATGGAGTGAGCTTACCAAGGATGAGAAAAAAAGATTTGAGGAAAATTTACTGGAGAATATGGCAAAAACGGCTGACCTTCTTCTATCCCGGCTTAAGATATAAATAGGGTTTGTCCTCTTTTTAAAAGACTATCAAAGAAAAATGGAGAAAAATGACCATGGATAAAAAAAACACCCCTGGTATTCAAGGGCCCAAGCTAATTGTCATGCCATTTCAACCGGCTGAGGGTCAATCCTTTGACGGGATCGGTCTTGGGATCCATTTTTTTCTGGGCAATTTGTTCGGCGTCCACAGAGGGCTTATGGAATGCTGGTTTGGATGGCGGGTGAAAAAGATATTTCCCGAACCCGGGTTGTTAAAGACATATTGCAGGATAAATAAGCCGTTTTCTGATATTCAAGACCTTGGCAGGCGGGAAAAGGTCCGGTTCTGGCTTGAAGGGCAATACCAAAGGTCAGGGGACGCTCTTTTACTTTCTTTGGTGCTCCACGATACAAGAGAAGGTACAAAGGAAGGGAGGTCGGAATTTAAAACCTGCCTCTCCATGGCATTGGATGATAGTCTGCTTGCGGGCCGGGCCAAATTTTTCAAATGGCTTGAAACCTGCGGGCATCCCTTTGTCGGCATTGAAAGAGCAGGATGGCCGGAAAATATCAGCGGCAGTGGACTGGATTTTCTAGGACGGGCCCTTGAAACCATTTATGTGAATTATATCCATGGGTCCGGTAGTGATTTAATTGATCTGTCATTGTTTGAACGGGCGGTTGATACCTCAAAGGACTCCTATCTTGCCCAGGATTTACTGGGGTGGGGTCTGTATAAAAACGGGGAATATCAGATGGCAAAAAAAGCCTTTGCATCTGCCCTTAGCTTGAATCCCGATGGTGTTGGCGCTCTGTCTGGAATGATGTGGTGTGCCCTTTGCAATCAAAACAGGGAAAGGATGCTTCAATATGCGCTGGCAAAGGCGGCTTGCAGGGGGAGGGATCCTGAAAAGGCAAGGGCCTTTGTGGATAAAAAGTTTGAGAGTTTGCCCTAGTTCTATCCTTGGCACCGCCCACCATTATTTTCACCTGATCGCGCAGGCCTGATTCAACTGTAGATCTCCTCTTTCCATATGGTCGCCCACAATATCCATACCGGTAATGAGTCCTTGATTCAGGATATCGCCGGCAGGCACGTCCGCTGCCAGGGCCGCATTGACCAAATTATTGAGTTTATCACCATCACAGCCTACCAGTGCCTCTGTCATTTCATTAAAATCTGTCAGCATTATCCTCCCGGAATCGTTTTTAGCATATGAATCATGCGTTTAATAAATATAACGTGTAAAACTGTTTGTATTCGTTCGAGCAGGAAGTGTGGCAATATTGACGACAGGATGTAGGCCCTATGATTATAGGGGGTTGAGCAAACTCGATGGCTGTTTCTGGAAAATGAAAATTGCCCGTTTGCTATAAATTGGCCAAATAGCTATTTTACTATTTGGCGTCATGATTTTTTATCATTTCTATACTTTCTATTTGTTGTTGGTGGTGATATCTTGTCAATAACGTTTTTTGACTCCAATGTTTTATTGCAGGCTTGTTTACTATGTTTAAATACAAATATTTTTTTTGGATTTTATCAATTTTGTTCTGGGGCTGGGGATGCATGGCGCCCCTTGCCATTGCTAACCAGACCGGAGGCGACACCTTAACGCCTGAAGAAAGACTATGGCTTAGTGAACATGACGGAAAAATTCGAATGGCACCCTGCCCTGATTGGGAGCCCATGGAAAGCTTTGAAAAAAATGGGGTCTATAAGGGGTTGGTTGCCGATTATATGAAACTTTTAGAAAAAAAACTGGACTTTAAATTTAAATTGGTTCGCGCAGAATCATGGATCCAAATTCAGGATATGGCCCGAAACCGGGAACTGGATGTGATCAGTGCCGCTAAACCGAACCCGGAACGGTGGTCCTACATGAATTGGACCGAGCCTTATTTTAAATCCAGAAATACCCTTGTTGCCCATCAAAGCTATAAAGGCAACCTTGATATCAGTGAAATCATGGCGTCGGGCATGGTCATTGGTGTGCCCGAAGGTTATTTCACCTACGATCATTTTAAACTCAAGTATCCGGATGCAAATATTATTATTGTAAAAACTTGTCTGAGTGGTTTAATGGACGTTTCCTTTGGGGCAATAGATGCCTTGATTGTGGAAATCCCCCATGCCCTTCACTATATTGATAAACACAATCTGTCCAATCTGAAATTGGCAGGTTTCAGCGATTTTTATACAGATTTCAATATCGGAATCCGGAATGACTGGCCCATGCTTTACCGTATCATGGTTAAAGGATTGATGATGATCAGTGAAGACGAGCGTAAGGAAATCAATGACCGATGGGTTAAGCTTGATTTACCGCAATTTTATCAGAATTCAGTTTTCTGGTATATCGTGGGTACCCTTATCATGGTTAGCGTCGTTATTCTGGCCTGCAATACATCCTTGAAAAAACAGGTGGGCAAACGAACCCAAGAAATCCGGCTGAATGAACTGCATCTGGAAGCACTGCTTAAACTTTTTCAAATTGAGCATTTGCCCATTGAAGATATTATCGAATTTGCCTGTAAAAAAGTTGTCCGGCTCACGGAAAGCCAATTCGGATATCTTGCCATCTCCGGTGAAAAGGATTTTTTGTTCAGCAAGGAAATCTTTCAGGAATGCTTCTCAGGAAAAAATGCGATTTTCCATGCGTCCAAGAACTTTCCCCTTGAGACAATGGGGCTTTGGGGGGATGCAATTAAAAAACGGCACCCTGTAATTGCCAACAACTATTCAACGACAAATCCTGTTGGAAAAGGAATTCCGGACAAATTTCCTTCCATTGACCGGTACATAAATATTCCAATCTTTGAGGATGGCAACATCGTTGCCGTGGCAGGCGTGGGTGGGAAAAAAACAGATTATAATAAATCCGATCTCAGGCAGCTTACCCTGCTGATGGAAGGCTTATGGAAACTGGCCCAGCGAAAAAATAATCAGAAAATCATTTTAAAAAGTGAAAAATTGTTCAGGGATCTTGTGGAAAATTCACTTGCCGGGCTTTCAATTATCCAGGAAGGCCAGGTTCTTTACAGCAATCCGGAACAAAAAAGATTATCATCCGGTTTTTTGTCCCCACTGGAAACAGATGAATATACCCATATCCCCATCGATTGCAGGGATGAGGCCAGGCAATTTTTCCAAGCGGTAAAATCTGGAAACGGCAATCTTCCCGCTCTTGACTTTCGGTTCCACATTGACGGGGAGGGGGCCGACGGCAGGGTGGGTCTTAAATGGGTGAACTGCCGGGCATGTGATATTGAATACCAGGGAAATAAGGCCGTATTGCTCAATACCATGGATGTCACCCTGGCAAGAGACATGGAAATGCGCCTGGTTGCCCAGGAAAAAATGGCATCGCTGGGCCATGTCTGCGCAGGGATTGCCCATGAGATCAGAAATCCACTTTCAGGTATAAACATTCACCTGCGAAATCTGGAAAAGATATATGCAGGCACCTCTGATCATTCTGAGAAAATAAAGGCCTGTTTCGGCCTGCTTCATTCGGATACCACCAGAATAGAATCGGTGATCCGAAGAACACTGGATTTTGCCAAGCCGACCAACTGTGTTTTTTCAATAATCGATATCAGCCTGTCCATATTGGCCGCCATACAGTTGACTTCGGTTACCTTGAGAAAAAAACAGATCACCATTGAAAATTGTTTAAAAGGGGAACTGCCTTTATGTATTGCTGAACCCCGCTTAATAGAAGATGTGGTATACAATCTTATTATCAATGCATCAGAAGCCTTGAAATCGGTAAAAAAGGAAAAGAAAGTCAAGGTTTCATCCCGGGTTGAGTCCCGGATGGTTGTTATTATTGTCGATGATTCAGGCATGGGGGTAAAACCCAATTTGGCGGAAAAAATTTTTGAACCGTTTTTTACCACCAAAGATTACGGTACCGGCATCGGCCTGAGTATCTGCCGCAGGATCATTCAAGATCACGGTGGGACCATCGGTGTCCAGGTCAATCACTGGAACGGTGCCCGGTTCACAATAAAATTACCGGTTTGGGAGAAAACAGGGAGGAAACCTTGAATGATAGACTATACTATCTTTGTTATTGATGATGACGAGAGTATTCGTGCAGGCCTTTGCATGGGACTGGAGCAGCAATATACAATCCATGGATTTGCCTCGGCTGAAGATGCAATCAAATCCATGGGGCAGCTAAAACCGGATTTGATTCTTCTGGATATCGGGCTGCCGGGAATGAGCGGCGTGGAGGCTTTGGCTGTGTTCCAAAAAGATTATCCCGATATTCTGGTGATGATCATCACGGCATTTGGGGATATCGAAAATGTAATTTTATGCATGAAATCCGGGGCCTATGATTATGTGATAAAACCCATCAATATGGACGGACTGGAAATCGATATTGCCAATGCCCTGGAAACCATCAGGCTCAGAAAGGAAGTCCGGCTCCTCCAGGAAAAATACCTTCAGGAAAACTTGCCCTGTTTCATCGGAGAAAGCAATGCCATCCATGAAATTATGGAATTCATCGATATGGTCTCCCAAAGTCCGGACACCCCTGTGATGATATTGGGGGATTCAGGCACGGGAAAGGAGTATATTGCCAATGCCATTCACTATAAAGGACCCAATTACAAAGGGCCTTTTATATCAATTAACTGCTCGGCCATTCCCCATAACCTCATTGAAAGTGAACTATTCGGATATGAGGACGGGGCGTTCAGCGGCGCCCGAAATGCGGGCAAAAAAGGGCTGGTGGAAGCGGCTGCAGGCGGCACCCTGTTTTTGGACGAGATCGGGGACATGCCACTTGAGGTTCAGGTTAAACTGCTTCGTTTTCTGGAAGAAGGTGAATTCTACAAGCTTGGAAGTGTGAAAAAATCAAAGATCAATACAAAAGTTATTTCTGCCACCAACAGGGACATTGATCAGATGATATGTGACGATACCTTTCGAAAAGACCTGTATTTCAGGCTCGGAGTGGTAAAAATCAATGTACCCTCCCTGAACGAACGGAAAAAGGACATTCTTCCCCTTGCCAAGTTCTTTCTGGAAACATTCATTCAAAAGTTTAATAAACCCATAATTGGAATGTCCGCCGACGTGGAGTCGCTACTACTTAAATACACCTGGAGCGGGAATGTCCGGGAGTTGAGAAATCTTATGGAACGAGGCGTTTTGACATCCAAGGAACAGCTTTTAACTGTAAAGGACCTGGGGATCGATGATATCCGACCGGCAGAGATGATGGACTCCGGGGATAGCAGTTTTTGTTTCCCTGATATACCCAACGCGGGAATTGACCTGGATGATTTCCATTCCGCCATGGATAATTTTTATTTCTCAAAAGCCCTTGAGCTTGCAGGGAGGAATGACACCAAGGCTGCACAGCTTTTGAAGTTAAATTACCATACATTCAGGAACCGGAAAAAAAAAATTATGGGTTTATAGCCCGCTCCGATCCTCTTAGGCAGGCAGATTGCTGCAGGTACCCGCCATCTTAAGGCAGTGTTTTTTTCAGAGCCCTGTACCCCCTCCTGTTCAAATTTTTATCAAGGAGGGGGTAAAATCCGGCTTAGCTATCCGAATCCGGTTCTTCCAGCCACCCGTCCTTTTATAATCTTTCATGCGACCTTCCTTTAGTCGCTTTTAGCACCTTCCTTTAGGAAGGTTGCTTACTTTCAAACTGCCGGAACTGTCAAACTTTACGAGTCCCCCAGCAGAGGTGGGGGCTTTGAATCATATCAAACCTGCACTCTGGAAAATCGGTTCAGGATCTACCAGGTGTTTTAAAAACCATTTGTCGTAATTGTTCGTGCCAATACCCAGTGAAAGGAGTTCGGAAAAATGCATCGTGGGAATTGAAGTCTTAAGGTTGCATCGGACTTCCATATTTAATTGACACATGGCACAGGCTGTTACAATACAATCGGCACCTGTATCGATTGCACCCTGAATGATATTGTTTACGATCGGTGTGATTAAATCCGGTTTTGCAACCGAAAGATAGGTTCCGCAGCACCTGTTATTATGGGCCCAGCTTATTGGTTTTGCACCAAGAGAAGAAAGTATTTTCTCCATTACTCCCACATCCGGTGTGTATTCTTTCAATTTCGATGGCTGCGCAAGCATGCATCCATAGTATGCTACAAATTTTAATCCCTGTAACCCGGCTTGATGGGAAGGGAAAGAGTAGTCGGCGATATTGATATCTTTTAGCAAATCGAAAAAACTAATTATATTAAGATTTGGGTCAATAGGCCGTCTCCACTTTTTTTCATACTCAAGACGTTTCGAAGGATCATGGCGAAGTATTTGACTGGCATTACGTAAACGAATATTGCAGTTCGGGCAGGCAACCAGTAAATCCATTCCCGATGGTGAGATAGAAAGGTTACGGACAGATAGCGAAAGGGCAATATCTTCATTAATATTAGATGTGGATGAGCTGCCACAGCAATTCCAGTCCGGGATTTCAATCAAGTTAATTCCGATTTTTCTGCAAAGCTCCTGCATGGAATCATTGTTCTCGGTAGCGGTTGTTGCGAGTGAACAGCCTGGAAAATATGAAATATTCCTACGTTTTCTATTCATGTTTTATAAATCCCTGTTTTCTTCAAAGAGTTGTCTGATTTCCTTTATGTTGCTTACCCGTGAAGGTAAGAATTCAAGCTTTTGTTTTAAAAGCATTTTTGTTCCAACACCAATATCACTGAAAAAATCACGTTTATATAGCTTATAACGCATCATGATTTCTAATTTATGTGTTCGACCATATTTTTGTATCGAATTGAAAACCTCTTTATGAAAGGAATAAATATCCGGCTCGGAAATCGTATTTTCATTCAAGGCGATTCTGCACAAGGCTTTCATCACACTTGAAATATCTACAGCATTAGGGCATTGAGTGGCGCATGTATCACATCCAACGCATAACCATATGCTTGAGCACGTCAGTGCCTGCTCTTTTTGGCCGTACTGAATCAATCGAATAACACGGTTGGGCAGATAGTCCATGATTCCAGAAAAAGGGCATCCACCAGAGCAACTGAGGCAGTGGAAACATTGATTAAAGTTTACTCCGGATAGTTCTTTTACCTGATAAGAAAAATCGGAGGTCGCTTCATTTAGCCTGATTGTATTGTTGTAGGAAATCGTCATTTTTTGATCACTTTCTATATATTGTTTGTCAAATTTTTGTTCGAGCTCATCAAAATATAATATATCAACAAAACTTTTAATTATAATCAGTAATGGTCGGTTAGGTTTTTGCTTGCCTTAGTCTCTCTTGATCTTTGATAAAACTGCCATTGCTTGGGTCTGGAGTATCATCCGGGCCTTTTCCGTAATCACATACACCCGTACGTACCCGTTCCAAGGGACCTTGCCAATGCTGAACTGCCAGATTTTTTTATCGGTTGGGACATCAGTTGCTGCGGTATTCGCACAATCGCTGCCGGATAAACCGCAACAATGTTGCCGTAGAGCCCAGAATTCATGAGATTATCGGGGTCAAATCCCTTTCCTCTCATCAGGTGGCAATCCGATCCATCATTTTTTGCCTCGGGCTTACAACACTATTTTGGGATAGTGCACCGATAAAAACCGGTGAGCATTGTCCACCATGGCGGCCGTGTCCGGGCCTGGTCACGGACCCGGACAAGGCCGCTGTGTTCTATCTTCTGATGGTTAATACCAGCCGCCCTTTATCGCCGCAGGATCAGGCAGAGCTCCTGTATTGGGCCTCAAAGTCCTCCAGAAGCCCGTTATTTGTGATACACTCATGATCCATGACCATGATGTCTGAGTTGACGCCGGCTTCCAAGGCGCCAGTAAGCGTTTTGCTGAACTGGTTGGCCATGGTCAGGGGACTTATGACACAGCAGGAGCAGATGCAGATGGGCCGCTCTTTCAATTGGTCCATGCCTCCGGCTGCTGCGGCTGCCATTTTGATGATGACGTCGACGTTTTCCCTGTCCACCATCCCGATGGTGATATGCTTGGCTGTTATCGGTAATCAGGGAGTGGAAGTTATGGGCAGCCTGGATTTTAGGCGCCTTGTCACCTGGGCAGCGGACTTTATCCTTCTATTTGCCTAACTTTTAATGGTGCCGGACCGGACGCATTTAAGATATTTCATGCAGAACTGGTCATGCCCCAGAAGCATATCGGCCGTCCTGATGGTTGACATGATTTTATTGTCAAGGGGGTCGATAATGGCAGAATCCATACCTGCATCCATCATCAGGGTGACAAAGGTCCGGTTGATGATGTGACGCTCGGGCAGGCCGTAGGAAATATTGGACAGGCCGCCTGTGATATGAACTTCGGGGAATTCCGCCTTGATGGCCCGGACCGCATCCAATACCATTACCCCTTTGTTGGAATCAGTGGAAATGGGTTGTACCAGAGGATCCACGTAGATATTGGCTGTGGGAATGCCAATTTTGTTCAGCTCCTCAACCAAGGTCTTGGCCCGGGCCAGGATGTCCCCTGCAGACTCTGGCATGCCGGCATCATCCATGCACAGGGCAATAACCTTGCAGTCCTTGGCGTTCAGGAAGGGCATCATGGCGTCAAACCGTTCTTTTTCCAAAGAGATGGAGTTGATCATGGGGGGCTTTTCCACCATGGCAAAGGCCATTTCGAGAATGGCTGGATCTGGACTGTCCAAGGCTAATGGGATTTCACAAACGGGTTGTATTGTGTCCAGAAGCCAGCGCATATCCTCTTCCTCGTGTCCGATGCGGGCACCGGCGTTAACATCTATAAACGTGGCACCTGCAGCCTGCTGTTTTTTAACATCGTCAATAATATAGTCCGAGTCCCGGTGGGAAACCGCAGCCTGGACCAGCTTTCTGGAGGTGTTGATTCTTTCGCCTATTATTTCAAACATTGATCGTCGTCTCCTCGATGGAATTTTAGTTGATAAATGATTTGGCCAGTTTGGATGCAGATCCGGCATCAGCGGCAAAACCGTCAGCACCGATTTCATCTGCAAAAGCCTGGGTAACCGGGGCACCGCCCACCATTATTTTCACCTGATCGCGCAGGCCTGATTCAACAATGGCGTCAACGGTCTGTTTCATAGCCGGCATGGTTGTGGTCAAAAGAGCGGAGAGGCAGACGATCTTGGCATTTTTCTTTTGGATTTCTTCCACAAAGTTTTCAGGTGCAATATCAACGCCCAGGTTATGGACTTCAAGCCCTGCGCTTTCCATCATCATGGTAACCAGATTTTTGCCGATGTCATGTAGATCTCCTTTTACGGTGCCGATGAGAACGCAGGATCCTGAATCACCTTCATCATCTCCCAGCAGGGGTTTAAGCATTTCCACACATGCACCCATGGCCCGTGCCGCCATGAGGACTTCAGGGATGAACATATCTCCTCTTTCCATATGGTCGCCCACAATATCCATACCGGTAATGAGTCCTTGATTCAGGATATCGCCGGCAGGCACGTCCGCTGCCAGGGCCGCATTGACCAAATCGTTGAGTTTATCACCATCGCAGGCTACCAATGCCTTTGTCATTTCATTAAAATCTGTCATCATTATCCTCCCGGAATCGTTTTTAGCATATGGATCATGCGTTTAATAAATATAATGTGTAAAACTGTTTGTATTCGTTATAGCAGGAAGTGTGCCAATGTTGCCGACAGGATGTAAACCCCATAATTATAGGGGGTTGAGCAAACCCGGCGGCTGTTTCTGGAAACTGAAAATAGCCCATTTGCTATAAATTGGCAAAATAGCCATTTTACTATTTGGCAGTTTTGGGTCATGATTTTTATCATTTCCGTACTTTCTATTTATTGTTGGTGGTGATACTTTGCCTCCAATGTTTTATTGCAGGCTTGTTTACTATGTTTAATTACAAATATTGTTTTGGGATTTTATCAATTTTGTTCTGGGGCAGGGGATGCATGGGGCCCTGCCATTGCAAACCAGACCGGAGGCGACACCTTAACGCCTGAAAAAAATATAGAAATACCATTGTTGCCCATCAAAGCTATAAAGGTAACCTTGATATCAGTGAAATCATGGCCTAGGGCATGGTCATTGGTGTGCCCGAAGGTTATTTCACCTGCGATCATTTTAAACGCAAGCACCACGGAAGAGGCCTGAGCAGGACCCTGTTCCCCCTCTTGTTCAAAATTTTGTCAAGGAGGGGGTAAACCCGGTTTTACAAAATAAAACCGGGAAGGTTTATTCCGGTTGATGCAGCAGTACCAGAAAGAACCTTCCCGGAGATCCAGAATCCGGCCTAGCTATCCGAATCCGCTTCTTCCAGCCACCCGTCCTTTTGTACATCCTTGAAGAATGAAACCAGGAGGATGACAATAATGAAAATCAAAGGAAATGCCACGACCACAGAGGCGGTCTGCAAGGGTTTAAGACCTCCCAGGTATAAGAGGGCCAGGGAAAGCGCGCCCAGAATCATTGCCCAGAAGCCTTTAAGCCACTTTGCAGGCTCCACGTCGGCTGTGATATCTTTGGAAGAAACCAGCGCCAGCGCGTAGGCCACGGCATTCAGGGCCGTTACCAGGGAAACAAAGGTCAGGACAATTACGGCAGGCATGAGAATGGATCCCATTGGACCAACCTGAAATGCTTCAACAATGGTCTGGGCCGCACCGACTTCTTTGAGCTTGTCAAGAACGGGAAAGGTGTTGGTGTATTGTAAATTCATGAAAAAGTCGCCTAGAATGGCATAAAACACCCAGCAACCGGCAGTGCCGCCGATGATTGAGCCCATCACGAATTCACGGACGCTTCTTCCTTTGGAAATTTTGGCTAAAAACAAGGCCACCTGAATGGCATAGGCGCCCCACCATGCCCAGTAAAAGACGGTCCAGTCCTGGGGAAAACCGGTTGCGCTGTGGGGATCGGTAAAAAAGCTCATACGTACCATGTTCTGCAGAACAATACCGATGGAATCGGTAAACGTATCCAAGATAAATATGGTAGGCCCAGCCAGAAGAAGCCATAAAATAACAATTACCGCAAGATAGATGTTGAAATTACTCAGTATCTCAATGCCCTTTTTCAGGCCTGTAATAACACTATAGGCAATCACCCCTGTCAAGGTAACGACCACGGCAGCATCCAGACCCATGTTTCCAGGATAGGTCAGCCCGAATATTTTTGCCAGGGCTGCAGACATGATGGGTGTTGCAAGGCCCATGGATGTGCCGACGGCACCGATCATTCCTATCATGAAGATGGTATCGATTACCTTGCCGGCAAATCCGTCCACTCTGTCTCCTAAAAGCCCGCGGCAGGCAACACTGGGACGGAATAGTTTCATTTTTTTTACAAAGATACTATAGGCCAGGGGAACCGCTGTAACCGCATAGATGGCCCAGGGTGTCAACCCCCAGTGAAACATACCGTAGGCCGTTGCCCATTCCGCAGCTTCTCGGCTGCCGACGGCTGCGCCATAGGGAGGAGAGGTAAAGTAGTATGCCCATTCAATGCTGCCCCAGTATATCAGGCTGGAACCTGTGGATGCTGTAAATATCATTCCCAGCCAGACCCAGGTGGAAAAATCAGGTTTTCCGGTACCAAACCGCTTGGTGGCGAACCTGCTCATGCACAAATATATGGCAACGACAAAGCATCCTATGGCAAACCAAAGGTAGAGCCACCC
>PIVS01001044.1 GCA_003353855.1 Desulfobacteraceae bacterium | reverse complement strand
GATCTGGCCGGCCAGGAAAAGGCCCTTCATTTTTTTTACTTCCAGGCCCGGGGTCAGTTCCAGGGGATTGACATAGTCATATTCAATGGCATAGGCCGGTCTCATGATTTGTGCCTGTTCCAGGCCCCTTACCGATCTTACTATCTGGTACTGGATCTCAAGGGGCATGCTGTTGCCAAGGCCAGAGGCGTAGATCTCCTTTGCGTCGATTCCTTCATATTCCAGAATGACATGGTGGCTTTCCCTGTCCGGAAATTTTACAATTTTGTCTTCAAAGGAGGGGCAATACCTGGCAGATTTTCCCTTGATGTGCCCACCGTAGAGAGCTGAGTGCTGGAGGTTCTTCCGGATGATCTCGTGGGTGACAAGATTGGTGTCTCCCATAAAACTGGGCAGCATGGGATTGGTGATTTTTCCGGTGGAAAAAGAAAAAAGTTTGGGAACCGTGTCTGCCCCATGGATATTAAATTGTGAAAAATCGATGCTGTCTGCATGGAGCCGCGGCGGGGTGCCGGTTTTCATCCTGCCCATGTCAAGGCCTATTCCGGCAAGGCTTTTGGCCAGGCTAACCGATGCAAATTCACCGGCCCGGCCGGCTTCTATTCTGGCAGAGCCGATGTGAACCATTCCCCGTAAAAAAGTGCCCGTGGTGATGACAACGGTTGGGGCAAGGTATTCAAATCCTGTCTGGTCAATGATGCCCCTTACCCGTGAGTCTTCTAAAATGAGGGTCTGCACCATGGCCTGCTTCAGGTCAAGTCCCGGGGTTTTTTCCAGCACTCTTTTCATCTGGTGTGAATACATGGCCTTGTCATTCTGGGTCCGGGTGGAATGAACCGCAGGACCTTTCCGGGTATTCAGGGTCCGGTACTGGATGGC
>PIVS01001043.1 GCA_003353855.1 Desulfobacteraceae bacterium | reverse complement strand
AGCTCGTCTAACTCGGACTCGTACTGTTCTATTTCTTCTAACAATTGTGCTTTTTTTGCCACCCATTTTTCATATGTTACAGCATTATCTTCAGTTTTTGGATGCAGGTACATTTCAGCAAATCGGGCAAGTCGATATCGAAGCTTATTCTGGATTGAATTGCCCGATTTATTCAATACTCGCCAAGAGGGATTGACCACCTGTTCGGTGTCAGGAAGTTCCTTCGTCCCATACTCCTGAAGAAGGTTAATGGCAAAGTGTTTCATCATATAGCGGAAGAAGTTTTCCTGACACCAACGGCTGAACATGCGAGCCCCCAATTGAGTGTGGCAAAGTTCATAAACAGTGTGGTATACCCGGACATGTCCATCAATATATAGAGTGCCTGCTGAATTTGTATCTGAATCCATCCAATGCCTGCTTAAATGAGCAGCCCATAGCTCCGACGTACTCCCGGTGCTTAAAGCATCTATTTTATCAGCACCATGTACACTGGCAAGAGCACCTCTTACTGTTGCAAGAAGCATATAAGCTACCAGGGAAACACAAAACCCGAATAATGCAGCACCCGGGTAGCCAAGGGTATTGATTTCAGAATTAAAATACTCCGCCAAATATTGAAAGGCAGTTTCAATTGTCCACCGACCTCGATAAACTTCGGCAATGATTGTGGCACTCGTATCTTTTCCAGGAATATTTGAAATAATGGCAATCTCACTGTCCCCATCACGGGTTTCTGAAATCAGCCTCACTCTTATTGGTCTGAATGTATGTTCTCTGGCATGCTTATCGACGATGTAAATCAGTTGTTCATAGACTTTCCCAGTCTCAATATCACCAATATATTTTTCTTTTCCCAGGGGCTTCCAGGGATATTTT
>PIVS01000067.1 GCA_003353855.1 Desulfobacteraceae bacterium | reverse complement strand
CCTCATAAGTGTTTGGCCCTCGAAAAATTCAGTTCTGTCGAAATAGGCGCACGATCTTAAAAAAAATCCCCCGATTTAGCTTTGGATGGGTGTATAAAAAATTAGGCGGTGGATTTGGGGTTTTGAAAAGTAATTGACCTATTACAATTAAACTGTCATAATCAGTTGCTTGACAAATTGAGCGAAGCTGGCTATATCCACTATCGGTTGGGAATGGATTCCATGACTAAACTACCTCAACCTCATGATGACTATGGAAAATTGCTCCAGAAACTGAAAAAAACTTTAGACCCTAATGATATTCTATCCCCCGGTCGGTATGATTTCCGTTACACTTGGCCAAATTTAGACGACAATTAAAACCGAAGGAAATTGACATCAATGATAGTAAACAGCTTTGACGAGTGGTCTCCTTTAAAGGAAGTTATTGTCGGTTCACCGATTAATTATGAGTTGCCAGAATTGGAACTTTCTTTCAAACTCTTTTTTCACGATGTAGCGAACTCTGCCTTTTATTATCCCACTTATGAAAAGGCAACGACTGATGAGCAGAAACCTGAAAAAAAATTGCAAAGGCACTATGTTGAAGAACTTGCTGAAGATGTGGAAGAACTTTCTAATACCTTGACAAAACTTGGGGTTAAAGTACACCGTCCAATTTCCTTAAATCAGGTCATTGATTTCAAAACGCCTTATTGGGAAGCAACCGGTCTCCCTGCTTTAAACGTGCGTGATCAAGCTATCATTATGGGAAATGAGATTCTATAAACGCCGCCTCAAGTCAGAGCAAGGTACTTTGAAAATGATCTCTTAAAACCAGTCTTTTATAAATATTTAAAGGCTGGTTCAGGCTGGATAACGATGCCCCGACCGATTATGACCGACCAATCGTTTGATACCTCTTATGTTTCAGGAGAAACGAATCCATGTATTCAGGCAGTTTATCCCAAAAAAACCTCTGAGTTTGACATTGGCTTTGAGATGATGATTGATGCAGCACAATGTATTCGCTTTGGTAAAGACATTCTGATCAATGTTGCTACCGAGAATCATGAATTGGGTTTTCACTGCTTTACTTTAGATACTGTTAGAGAAGGTTCTTCATTGGAAGATTATTTCAGTTAGTCTATGGTCAATGGTTCGGACAGTTTTTAGCCTTATAAAATCAATAGCCCTCTATCATCTACCATGGAAAAATAAATAAACATGGCTCATATTGGGTTTTGAGGAAGTGTGGAAAAAGGAGAAAAAGGGGTCGGCACCCTTTAGTTAGAAAAATTATCAAACGACTATAGCCTGTACCACATGACTTTGCGGTACACTATGTTCAATGAAATTTACTAAAAAAATTTTCTTTGAACTTAAAAATATTGGTCGAGTAAGCAAGGGGAACCTCCCCCCAAGCTTCTCACAGAACCGTACGTGAACCTCTCGGCGACATCAAATATGTAAATAAAGTATCAGCTGTAATATATGCATTGGTTGGTATAATGATAATATTATAAATAATTTAAAAGAAAGGCTATTTGTTATGAAAATATTAGTGAACGATAGAAGATATCTCAAAGAATTCATAAAGTTAAACGAAGAATGGATTGAACAATACTTTGTGATTGAAGATGTTGATCGTAAATTGGCGCAAAATCCCGGTAAAGTTATTGATAAAGGTGGATACATATTCACAGTGCTTATTCATGATGAAGTAGCAGGTGTATGTGCTCTATTTAATCAAGATGACGATGTTTATGAAATAGCCAGAATGGCAGTATTACCAAAGTTTCAAGGCAGAGGTCTTGGTCGCAAGCTGATGGAAATATGTCTTGATAAACTTAATGAACTTAAAGTTAAAAGAGCTTATCTGGTTTCAAATACTAAACTTGCAGTAGCTATAGCTATGTATAATAAATTTGGTTTTACCACAACAGAGGAAGGGCAACATCCTAAATATATTAGAGCTAATATAATAATGGATTATCCTTTAGATAAATTAAATGCAGGAAATTAAATGGAAACAACTATTAAGTGGCCTAAATTAAGTTACCTTGGCGGTGTAGTTTTGGACTTGATCGTTGGAATAGCAATGCTTTTCTCCTAGATGATACAATTTTTATGGCAAATTGACACCGATCGAAGGAGCCAACCTAATATGGGCTCAATCCCAGGTGCGCTCACAACATTAAGCCACGATTATTCGGGGCTTTTTTGTTTTTAAATTATAGGGTGGAGTAGTAAAGGAGTGAATATCTCACCAAGTTCAACAAAACTCAAATGCGAATAGTTTATTTCTAAACATTTACGACAATGTAAAAAGAAAAATGCACAGATTGCTTTTACCCGGCAGAAAACGGAATTTGTCCGGTCATCGATCAGAGCCTGGATCAGGTCTTGTCTGTTCGGGGGATCCAGAACCAGATCAAACAGATGACCTGACAAACAAGTAAGGCCATGAATCCAACCCTGTATCCCGCAGGATCATAGGTATTGGCAGCCGATACCTCCCAATGATTGATGATGACGCCGATTGCCCATTGAACCCCGAAGGCGGCAATAAAGACCAGCATGTTGATGCCGGTGGTCACCCGCCCGGAAAGGGCCATGGGAAAGTCCAGAGTCAGTGATGTATAGGCCAGGATACCTGCGGTGCCGAAAAATCCGGACAGCACCATGATCAAAGGGGCGGGCAGGGGCAGGCCAAAGGTCATCAGGGCCTGGACACAAATAAATATTGTCATTCCGGATACAGCCGTCGTTCTGACTGAAATTCCCCTGGCAGCCAGCTTTTCCGCAAGATAGCCTAAAACTACAAATCCTGTGATCACGGCCATGACCGACCATGACAGATACAGGGCCGCCCCTGCCGCGGCAAAGGGCATGAATATTCTGAGAATGGTTCCCATACCGACCCTGTCTGTTGAATGTTTGGGCATAAATCGAAATTTCCAAGTTAGGATCGGCTCCTGAATATTTCAATTGAATGAAGGAATGAACTAATAACACACAGTGGTGAACTTTATTATATTAAGATTGTTGACAGTATAATTAATATAACATAGTTTATTCCTAATAAAATTTTATATATTAAAAAATGAGTGTATTCATGGACAATAAAAAATTAGATGATATTGACCGGCAACTGATTAAGCTGCTGTCTGTGGACGGCAGGATGCCGGCAAAGGAAATAGCAGAAAATTTAAAGGTTTCAGCACCCACCGTTCAGTCCCGGGTTCGTTCGCTTATCGAGCGGGGTATACTCAAGGTGGCTGGAATGGTAAACCCTTTCAGGGTAAAGAATATGCTGGTGGCCATCATTGCCATCCGGGTGGATGACAACGCTAAAATGGGGAAGGTCATTAATCAGCTCATGGAATTTGACAATGTAGCCTGGGCGGTTGCCGTAACAGGCCGTTACGAAATAATTGCCGAGGTGGTGGTAACAGAAGGAATTGAATGGATGTTTAAATTCTATGAAGAAGAGATGAGCAAATTAGACGGGGTCAGCCATGCTGAGTCATTCATGGTGACACACACACGACGCAAATGGACACTTTTACCGCCTAAAATCAAAGGCTGGTCATCTGAATAACGACCATACCCCAAAGGGCAGAAACTCCTCCCTGGTGTGTTGGGAGTTATAAAAGTTAAGGAACCATTTTATGAAAATCAAAAATATTACTATCTGGAAAGAGGATCTGGAACTTACACGTCCTTATACCATTGCCTATGAAACCATAAGCTCGGTTGAAAACTTGTTTGTGAGTCTTGAAACCGAAAACGGGATCATTGGCATTGGAGCGGGTTCCCCATCTGAAGATGTTACCGGTGAAAGTATCACATCCTGCGAAAAAGCGCTGACCGATAACCTGGAATCAATTTTGTCAGGAAAAGATATCAGATACAGCCGTTCTCTACTAAAACAACTCAATATTGCCCTGACGGACACCCCCGCAGCAATGGCAGCTGCAGACATTGCCCTTCATGATCTTATGGCCAGGACAATGGGCCTGCCCCTGACTGACCTTCTCGGGCGGGTCCATAAATCTCTGCCAACCTCCATCACTATCGGAATAATGCCTGTTAAGGAAACTTTGGAAGAAGCCAGGGAATACCTGGCAAACGGATTTTCCATTCTGAAGATAAAAACCGGCCTGGATGTTGCAGAAGATATCGAGCGCATTCTGAAACTGAACGAAACGTTCAAGCAAGCCATATACATGCGTGTCGATGCCAACCAGGGATATGGTCTTAAGGAATTACACCATTTTTATGAGAAAACATCGGGTCTGGTGGAGTTCATAGAGCAGCCGCTCCCTGCAAAAAATCTTTCAGGAATGAGGACTTTGCCGGATCATATCCGCCGTATTTGCGCAGCTGATGAAAGTCTTTTGCGCCCTGAAAGTACGATAGGTCTCCTTACACGGCCCCAGCCGTTTGGCATTTTTAACATTAAACTGATGAAATGCGGCGGCATTGGCCCTGGGATGGACATTGCCACTATGGCTGAACATGCCGGCATTGATTTGATGTGGGGCTGCATGGATGAAAGCATTGTCAGTATTACCGGTGCCCTTCATGCGGCCCTGGCTTCCAGGGCCACAACATATCTGGACCTGGACGGCAGCCTGGACCTGGCACGGGATATTGTATCCGGTGGTTTCATTATGGAAAATGGATGGCTAAAAACAACAGACCAACCTGGATTGGGAGTAACAAGAATCTGATGAACACTAAAAATAAATCTAAAACAACCCCTTTGAACTCAACCAAGAATTTAATGATGGGAACAGCCGTTGTCCTGACCGACGGCAGCCTGGAGCGAGAGGAAGCCAAGACGGCCCATGGCCTGATCCGCGGATCTGAGCGATTTGAAATCACCGGGATTATCGATCAGAAGAATGCCGGCCAGGATGCCGGTGAGGTTCTGGACGGAATCTTTCGCAATATTCCTGTTTATTCTGATATGGCGGCTTATCTGACTGACAGGGGCAAAAAACCAGATTACGCCGTCATCGGCGTTGCGGTATCAGGAGGCCTTCTGAATGACCAATGGCTGGCCTTGACATTGGATTTCATCAACCGTGGAATATCCATTGTTAACGGGATGCATATGCTGCTTGGCGACAATCCGGTTTTTGCGGCAGCAGCAAAAAAAAACAATGCCAGGATCATTGATATTCGCAGGCATAAAACCTTTGACCAGCTCCACTTCTGGTCAGGTCGTATCTTTGACATGAAAATCCCGAGAATCGCCGTGCTGGGAACAGATTGCGCACTGGGAAAAAGGACCACTTCCCGAATGTTAATTGAGGCATGCCGGGAAACGGGAATGACAGCCGAAATGATATATACCGGCCAAACCGGCTGGCTTCAGGGCAATCCCTATGGGTTTATTCTGGATACCACCATCAATGATTTTGTCAGCGGAGAAATTGAGACCGCCATAATACAGTGTGAACTGGAGGCCAAACCCGATCTTATCATTGTCGAAGGCCAGTCCGGGCTGCGGAATCCCCTGGGGCCCTGCGGGTCTGAAATCATTGTTTCAGGAAATGTCAAAGGCGTTGTCCTCCAGCACACACCGTTTAGAAAATTCTATGATACCACGGAATATATGGGGTGCCTGCTGCCGGACGTTGAAAATGAGATAAAATTGATTGAAATGTATGGAGCAAAGGTCATTGCAGTAGCACTCAACGGCAATGGCGGCAGCAGTGAAGAGTTAAGTTCATACGCTCGGTTCCTTGAGCAAAAAACAGGAATTGCTGTTGTCTGCCCGCTGAAAGAACCCATGGAAAAAGTGATGCCCGTACTCAGACAATTCATACAGGATCATGATCATCTGCCGGATACCACCGCCATGGCGATGGTAAACCCAAACATTCCATAAAAAAACATGTGTCGCAAAGTGAATCCGGTCCGATTGTTTTATTTTTCCCTTTCCGGTATCGCCCCCCCCCGTCAGGATACGGTTACAACATGTTGTCTCCGATCATGCCTCATAGAATGCTTTTCCCCATAGCAGACAATGTCAGCTCAACGGCAAGCTCTGCTGTCTTATTGGCAATGTCGAGGATCGGATTGATTTCCACCAGATCCATGGATGTAATTTTTCCTGAATCCGCCAGAATTTCCATTAACAAATGACCTTCTCTGTATGTGATTCCGCCTGGTACGGGTGTGCCCACACCAGGTGCTTCCAACGGATCAAGCGCATCCATATCAACCGATAGATGGACCCGCTTTAGATGGGCTAATTTCATCAATGCCTTGCCGGCAACGGTTCTGATCCCGTGTTCATCTATCTCCCTCATGGTAAAGACGGTAATGCCAAATGATTTTAACCGTTGTCTTTCCACCGGATCCAAATCCCGCTGCCCGATCAGGACCACATTATCAGGCAAAATTTTTGCACCTGGTTGCCCAACATTAACCAACGTCTTATGGCCTTCCCCGGTTAATACCGCCAACGGCATGCCGTGGATACTGCCGGAGGGTGACGTTTGCGGCGTGTTGAAATCCCCATGGGCATCGATCCAGATCAGGCCTGTAGGTTCACTATGGGCAGCGGCTGCCACCGTTCCGACAGTCACAGAGTGATCGCCACCAATAAACAGCGGAAACCGCCCTGCTTCTATAATCGTTTTGCCCGCTTCAAAAACAGACTCGCAGATCTGAGTGATCTCTCTTAAATAATTATCCTCTGCGAATCCGGCTTTACCTGAATCATCCTCTCTGATCGGAATACTGATATCTCCGCTATCAATGACCTCGTGCCCCAGAGCTCTTAATTTTGGAATCAGACCTGTGTATCTGACGGCCGCAGGCCCCATATCAACACCACGAAGCGATTGCCCAAAATCCATAGGAATACCAATAATACTGATCTTTTTTTTCATTGTCTCTGATCTCCTTTTTGATTAAAAGCACCGCTTTTACGTTTTGCGGTTTTGTCACTTGTGAAACGCTTTCTGACTTACCTGTTCAACTACTAATGCAAATAATAGTCAAACCATTTAATCTAATATGGTGCATGAGTTTTTATCATGTCGCTCCACAGGGGGACAGGTCCTTTATCTGTTTTTGCAGTTTTAACATGAAAGATGTGCAAAAGGATTAGAGAAGTTATCACCACGTATAAGTACGTATAAAGTGTTGATTGTTGAGGTATAGTTATTATGGCAACATCTATAGCTGGTAGGCCGAAAACCACCTTGGATGTGCAGACACTCACATTTGGTATAATTGATTTGTGGATGAGTTTTTGTCAGTCTATCCATGAGTTTAAATGGTTTGACTTATTAGGCTCTGTGGTGTCTTTATTGTGCAATGACGAGTTGCGAGCCTTTTTCAGTCGGGTTTTGCGCCAAGCTGTCCTTCCGGCATAGTTTCGCTCCCCAAGGATGGTGTGCATGCAACTTTTTAGATTAGATTAATTATGTGAAGGATAAACCGGTTTGAAAAACTCCGGAATCCTTCAAATACTAAGGAGAAAAAATGGCAAACTATACCCGTATTCTCTTTCCTGTCAGTCTGACCGAAATGTCACCTATTGTCGCCCCCCATGTTATCAACATGGCAGAAAAATTCGAGGCGGATATTCACCTTGTGCATGTGGTCAGAAAACTCAATCATTACGCGGATTCCTACATCAGTCAGCCCACTAAAACAGACATAAAACGTCACACCAGCAATTTTGAGAATCAACGCCTTGCCACTGCTGAGGAACAATTGGCTGCCTTTAAGAAAAAATATTTATCAAACCATCCCACCGCCCGTGTTTACGTCACATCAGGGATACAACACAAAAAAATCAAAGAATATATAGAAGACCACACCATTGACCTTATCATCATGGGACGCGGCCGAAATATTCAGACCAACCTTTTTGGTTCCATAGCCGACAAGGTGGCAAAAATCGCCCCATGCCCGGTTTTATTAATAAAAACAACATAATTACAAATGTAATACAGCAGGAATACCACGACTTAAATCATTTGAACAAGGGGGGAAATTTTGTGAAAAAACGAGTAAAAAGAGATCCTTATGCCTGGGAATCAATAATCTCAATTATCGCGCTAATCTTTTTCATCAGTTTATCCATAGTGAAATACGGAACAGACCCGCAAATCCCGATTCTCTTAGGTGTGCTGGTCGCCTCTCTGGTTGCCGTAAGGGCCGGATTTTCTTGGGATGAGATCGAGACGGGCATGCTCAACGGTATCACCAACTCGCTCCAGGCGGTGACTATTCTCAGTTTTATCGGAATCCTCATCGGTGTATGGATTCAAAGCGGTGTCGTTCCCACCATGCTTTATTACGGATTAAAGGTGCTGGATCCCAGCTTCTTTTTGCCAGCTACAGTGGTTATCTGCTCCATTGCCTCACTGGCTACCGGCACCTCATGGGGAACCGCGGGAACCATCGGCATCGCACTGATCGGAATCGGAGAGGGACTGGGGTTTCCTCTGCCTATCGTTGCAGGCGCTGTTCTTTCCGGCGCTTACTTCGGCGACAAAATGTCCCCGCTCTCCGACACCACCAACCTGGCACCGGCGATGGTTGGAACGGACCTTTACACCCATATCCGACACATGACTTATACAACCGGTGTAAGCATGGGCCTCACCCTGGTAATTGAAATCATTTTAAGTTTTTTCTATGGTGGCGGAGAGGGAAATCTGGCTGCAGTCAACCTAATTATCAGCGGTCTGGATAAGCAATTCTACATCAGCCCTGTGCTGCTGCTGCCACCGGCAATTGTCATGTTACTGGCCTATAAGCGCATTCCTGCTTTGCCGGGCATTACGGCCGGTATTTTTTCCGCTGCCATCATAGGCAGTATTTGTCAGGGAAACGGTTTCAACGATATCTTATCCGTATCCTGGAGCGGTTACGTCAGCAACACTGGTACGGAAGTCATTGATTCGCTTCTTTCCAAGGGCGGATTTGAATCCATGCTTTACACCATCTCCATTATTATCTGCGCCATGATGTTCGGCGGAATCATGGAACAGACAAATCAGATTCGGGTGGTGGTGAACAAGGTTCTGCAGAAGGCTAACTCAGCTCGCTCGCTGATCACGGTAACGATTCTTACTGCCATTGGGGCCAATCTCATTCTGTGCGAACAGTATATGTCCATTGTCATGACCGGCAAAATGTATTCCCAGGCATACCGGGACAAGGGACTCCATGCCAAGAATCTTTCCAGAGCCCTGGAAGACAGTGCAACGGTCACAGCCAACCTTGTTCCCTGGAATTCCGGCGGTGCTTATATGGCTGGCACCCTGGGTGTTCCGACCATCGCCTACCTGCCGTTCAATTTCTTCTGCTGGCTTTCTCCGTTAGTCTCCCTGTTCTTCGGCTGGTTCAATATTACCATCCATCCGACAGATGAAACAGATGAAATATCCAAAGCCACACAATCTGGTATAATAACTGCCGGAGACCAGGTGGCAGTACTGGGCAAATATCCTGATCAGGATAGCTTTGTTTCCATGAAATGATCCGGCAACTCACTGAAATTCTAACATTTTCATTGTAGACAGACCCAAGGGGAAATACCTTGGGTCTGTCTACAACTGTTAATAGAAGAATGGCCAGGAATATCTCGAAAGATTGGGAAGTCATTTATAATCATCCACTCTGTTTTCTTGAAACCTTTGTTGATACTGAGCGTTTTTCCGGTACCTGTTATAAAGCGGCCAATTGGAAGTATCTTGGTGATACCACCGGCCGTGGCAAGGTTGAAAAATCCCAGAAGCAGACACGCTCCATTAAGGCTGTCTGGGGATATCCTTTAACAAAGGACTTTTGTTCATATATGACAGCGGCATGAAAAAACCTGAACAAATTAAATTGAACCTGGATGAGGTTGATGCTCTTATGCAAAGGGTTGAAACCGGAATCTTTACATCGGGAATCATATCAGTCCTCGATGAAGACAGAAAGGTCGCTTTATTTTTTACGAGGCCGTCAATATTGGGAACGGATTTCAGAATTATTTTACATCGGAGTATTGTAAAAAACCCGGGAGTCCTAAGAACAAAATGGCTCCCGGGATCCACACTAAATACGCGTAAACAGCAGCAAGCAGGCTATTGTTCACCTTCTCTTCTGGTTCTGCAAGGGAAGACAGATCATCGGAAACACCCAGGCTGTCGGTATCGCCAAGGAATAAGCCAAGGTTCATGGTGTAGGTATCATACCCCCCGTCGCTGCTGTCGGCAGCCATACCCAGAGCAGATGCCGTATCGCCCAAAGTACTGTTCAGGGACATTAATGCCGCAGGTTCTTCCTGGACCATGGTATTGATCTGGGCGGCAGAAATACCGTAGGCACCCGAGGGCTGAATATAGGCCACCGGGAAGGACTCATCCTTGAACCAGTCCTTGAATGGTCACCATGTCCTCGGAACTGCCGTCAATTTTAACCAGAAGATCGTCCCCGGACGGAAAGTAACCCAGCCGGTCCGGGGTAATGTCGTCGGTAAAGATCAGCCAGTCCGTTCCGCCCCCCAAGTCCTTAGAGGCTGTCACTGCCTTCCTTGCCCCAGAGGTTGTTTTCGGCATCATTGCCTGTAATGGTGTTGGCAAGCTCGTTTCCATTGCCCCCCCCCGGATTCAGTGGATTATTCGACCAAAAAAGCCTATGATTTTAATGCGGAGACAGGCCAAACTATTTGCGGTTTTATTTCTTTTTTAATTTGTCCATCAAATCTTCAAAGGAGTCTTTCTCCAGCATCTTGTTGAACTGGGAGCGATAGTTAGCGATAAGGCTGACCCCTTCGATGACCACATCGTACACCCTCCACTGATTGTCTTTTTTTGTAAACATTCTGTAGTTGATGGGTATTTCAACGGTTTGGGTAATAATTTTTGTGTCTATCTGGGCCTTTTTTTTCTTGATTCGTTCCTTGAGAAATATAACTTTTTCATCGGTATAGCCTTCCATTTTGCTGAGATAGGTATCCTTGAGCAATCGGCAGAACAAGTCCACAAACTCTTGTTTTTCAGATTCAGTTCTTTCTTTCCAGTGTCTTGCCAGGCTAAGTTGCGACATTTTTTTTAAATCAAACCGTTCTTCAACTATTTTTCCCAAGGCCTCCCGGCTATTTTCCTTTTTGCTCCATTGCAACCCTTCCACCAGGGTGGCAATGCCGGAACTGTCCATAAAGGATACCTGGGTGAGATCCACGATAATCCCTTGTACTTTTTTCTTGAAGAAGGGAAGCAGGGTATCTCTCAGGTTCGGAGAGGTAAACATGTCAATTTCACCTTCAACTTTGACCAGGGCATTGTTTTCCTCCAGGGTGATCTGTGAAATTATTTTGCAGGCCCGGAAGGGTTGCAGTGAAACATCAGATTGCAATTTTGTACAGGTTCTTTATGCAGTGACGCGTATGGAAAGACGTGCTGTTTGAGGACCTGCCGGGCCGGTGGTTGTGTTACACTTTTTTCCCCATCATAAATTAAACAATTATTTTTTCCAGTTCCGAAGAGATTTATAATCATTCAATAATTGGTCTATTTCTTCTTCTTTGATCACTTTGCCACTGTCTTTAAGCTTTTTATGAAACGCTTTTGGCAGTTTTTCATCTTCCGTTGTCATGCCCTCTTGCAGGTTAAATTCCCTGACTTTTGAAGATATGGCCCCGGCAATGGTTCTAAGGCTCTCTTCTGAACCGTCAACCCCGGTGGAAGCTTCAATCAGTTCACCCAGGAGTTCCCAGGGATAAATGTCCCTGAAAAACTTGCACAGAATCATTGAATCAAACAGTGTAAGCCTGTCTTCAAAGTCGATGAAGAGTTCGGCCTTGCCTTCAATCTGAGCCGGATCAATCATGCCTGCCAGTTCAGGCTTGTAAAAGGTTACCCGAAGATGGCAGGCACCCCGGTCTGATGTGGCATAGGCAAGCCCCATACCTTTGAGCGATCTGGGATCATATCCTGCAGGTTCCATACCTTTGACATGGACAGCCTGATCCTCCATACCAAATACTTTGGCTGTATGAACAATTCCTTTGGATAAAATTTCTCCCAGATCTTTTCGATCTGATATAAGCTTGAGAAGTTTGACTGCGGCTTCTGCATCTCCGAACTTTATGTTATAATCACATTTCCCCTGTTCAAAGGCCTCCATGGTAAAGGCAACAAGGTTTCCCGCTGTAATGGTATCCATGCCTAAGCCGTCACAAACATGATTGAGATAGGCGATCTCTTCTATGGACTCAACCATGCAAAGACCGCCAAAGGTATAGATGGTTTCATATTCAGGACCTTCAATGGTCAGGCCTTTGTGCCGGCCTTCCTGAATCTGGGTCATTCTGCCGCACGATAGGAAGCATTTGGCGCAGGCATGAGGTTTTACTTTACACTGGTTATGCAATGCATCGGCACTGATTTTTTCCCAGTGGGGAGCTTTGCCCCTGGACCAGTATTTGGTGGGAAAGGCACCGGCCCCGTTCATGAGCTTAACCATCTGGGATGTACCCATTGATTTATAGGCGTGAACAATGGGACTGTCTTTGGAAGCAGCTGCCAATTCTTTGGATAGCTTGAGCATTGCCTTTGAGTCATGGGGCACCCTTTTTTTGTCCCCTGAAAACACAATGGCTTTCAGATTCTTCGATCCCATAACTGTTCCGGTTCCGGCCCTTCCTGCACAACGCCAGCCATCATTTTTTATAATGGAGAAAAGAACTCCGTTTTCAGCGGCCGGACCAATGACAACAGCCCCGGTTTTCCATTGTTTTGTTTTTTTAATACAATATTTTTGTTTAACCGTATCTTCGGTTTCAAATGTGTCTTTGCCCGCAAGATCTGACACATTATGGAAAATGGCGCCATCAGGTGTGATTTCAAGAACAGATAGATCTTTTGCACACCCTTTTATGGCGATGGCATCAAATCCTGTGGCACCAACTGCCTCGGGCACTCTTCCGCCTGAGTATGATTCCGCATAAAGACCGGTTAAGGGTGACTTTGTGAACACACCATATCTTGATGATCCCCATGTCATACCCCCGGTAACAGCGCCCGTGGCAAAAATCAAATGATTTTCGCCTGATAACGGGTCAATTCCTTTTGGATTTCGTTCCGACAGAATCCAGGAAGCAAGACCTTTTCCACCAAGATAGGTTAAATAGATCTTATCTTTAACCGGCTGAATATCAACCTTTTGTGTTGAAAGATCAATGTTCAAAATCTGATTATAAAAACCATGCATGGTAATATCCCCCAAAAAACTTCTATTTATTTGCAATTGCCCCAAAAGCGTCCGAAAGAATCTCCATTCCCTTTTCCATCTGCTGATCGGTTGTAACAAGGGGCATCATAAACCTTAATACATTACCATAGGTTCCACATGAAAGGAGGAGCAATCCATGTTCGAAACAATAATCTGTAATGGCTTTGGTTGCTTCTGGTGCAGGTTGTTTTGATTTTCTATCTTTAACGAGTTCAACACCAACAAGCGGCCCCATCCCTCTGACATCCCCGATAATATCAAATTTCGTTTCAAGCTCTTTTAAGCCGGACATTAATTTCTCTCCAAGCGCCTTTCCTTTTTCCAGGAGATTTTCCTTTTCAATGACATCAAAAACTGCAAGTGCAGCCTTGCAAGCCAAAGGATTGGCTCCGTATGTGCCACCTATCCCCCCGGGATGAACAGAATCCATTATTTCAGCTTTTCCCACCACCGCACTCAAGGGCATGCCTGCCGCAAGGCTTTTAGCCGTTGTTGTAATATCAGCTTCCACACCCCAGTGTTCCATGGCGAAAAGACTTCCTGTTCTTCCCATACCGGTCTGGATCTCATCGGCAATAAACAGAATCCCATATTTTTCACAAATGGCTTTAAGTTTTGGGAAATACTCGGGCGGAGGAACCATATATCCGCCCTCTCCGGGTATGGGTTCTGCAATAAATGCGGCTGTGGTTTCAGGTGCAGTATGGGAGATTAAAAAATCTTCCAGATGGTCTGCACACTTTACATCACAGGAAGGATATTCTTTGCCAAAAGGACAGCGATAACAATATGCATAGGGAATTCTATATGTTTCAGGGGCAAATGGGCCGAATCCCAGTTTATAGGGTTTAGCCTTGGATGTAAGACTCATACCCAAAAGGGTCCTGCCATGGAAACCGCCTTCAAAAGCTATGATACCTGTCCTTTTGGTATAATACCTTGCAATTTTGATTGCATTTTCCACAGCTTCGGCACCGGAATTTGCAAACATTGCTTTTTTAGGAGTATTCCCGGGTACTGATGTACAAAGCTTTTTGGCAAGTTCTATGGTGGAATCATAGGGCAATACCATGAAACATGTATGCATAAAATTTTCTGCCTGGTTTTTTACAGCAGATACAATTTCAGGATGAGAATGACCCACATTCATTACAGCAATACCGCCTGCAAAGTCGATATACTCGTTGTCATCCATGTCCCAGACTAAAGCGCCCTGAGCCTTTTTGACATAACAGGGTCTTGCGCTTGCAAATCCGCTGGCCAGATATTTTTCTCTAAGCTGAGTCAGGTTTTCTTTTGTATCTGTCATTTTATTACTCCATATTTTTATTAAAAATTTTATTGAATAAATCTATTGGGTGCGGCTCTTTTGCAACGCCCTCTAAAAAATCTAATATTCATCGAATTTCTCCCTTCCGTTGATCTTACTTGATGATTTTTAAGTGACAGCGTCTGGTAAAAAGATGTTGAAGCGTTGTGGGCGGAACTTTACCGTTGGCATAACATTTCTGATGATTACGCTTATATTCACAGGCTTCATGGAAGTCCCAGTACTCGTTAAAATCGTTGCTACTACGTAGTGCACGCAGGCCTAGTACGGCTTCAGCGATAGTCATTTTCCATTTGGCTCCAGCTATATCCATACGATCCTTGACAAGATGACGACATGCGCCCTCAATGACCCCAGTGGCAATGGGGAATCCCTGGGCAAGGTAACGATCATATTTAAGGTAGGGTGCCTTATTTTTCAAATAAGTTGCACAGGTATCCACTGGTTCACGTTGCTTGTCAGTGAGTTTTTTCATTGTGGCACTTCGACGCATCCCACCTGCCATCAAACCAGCGTTCCCTTCAAGAATTTGTAGAAGCCGATACTGTACCCATTGTTCAAGTTCCTGACCCGATTTAGCATGAAAGGCCCTTCCAGCTTTCCACAGATATTCGATAGCATGGATAATATCAACGATGATCTTGAGATTTACCCCTTGTTTTTTGGCCATACGCCTGGCATTTTTCTTTTCTCCTTCGGATAATCGGGTTTCCATCTGATGCTTGCGTTTTTGAGCGGCTTTACGAGTTGGTTCCCTGAGATCCTGCTCGTGCATCACGACCCCTTTACCATCAGAGCTAATCACCAGAATCGGTC
>PIVS01000514.1 GCA_003353855.1 Desulfobacteraceae bacterium | reverse complement strand
AGCCATTGAATCCATAAAGTTAGGTGCCAGGGATTATATTACCAAACCCTTTAAGCTAGATGAACTTCTTTTCCTGGCACAACAGGTAATCAAAGATAAAAGGTCAGGTTCAAATACCGCGGATGATAATATCGGCACTGTCCGGTATGAAGACAGAAAGTTCATCCAATGTCCCAACCCGAAGATGCAGAAAATATACCGTGTAATTGAACGGGTGGCCGTAACTGACAGCACCATCCTGATCCAGGGAGAAACAGGTGTTGGCAAAGATGTCTTAGCCACCCAGATCCACCTTTTAAGTGAACGAAAGAAAGGCCCTTTTATCACCCTGGACTGTGGTATGCTAAATCACAACCTAGCGGAGAGCGAACTTTACGGTCACAGAAAAGGAGCCTTTTCCGGTGCAACAGAACGAAAAGAAGGGCTGGTGGAAAAAAGTAGCGGAGGAACCCTTTTTCTGGATGAAATTGGAAATATAGATCTTGAGCTGCAGAAAAAATTCTTTCGGTTTCTTGAAACCGGAAAGTTCCGTCGCGTGGGAGAAACAAAGGAAATCAGCGTTGATACAAGGATTATTCTCGCGACGAATATTAACCTGCACGAAGCTGTTGAAAAAGGTCTGCTAAGAAAAGATCTGCTATATCGAATGGATGTCATATCCCTGGCTCTCCCCCCTTTAAGAGATCGATCCGAGGATATAATGCCCCTGGCCGAATATCTGCTTGAACTTTACGGAAACAAGAAAAGGAAAATGGAAATTTCTTTAGATGCATCAAATATTCTAACAGAGTATTCATGGCCGGGAAATGTAAGGGAACTCAAATCCGTTATAACCAAAGCCATGCTCTTTGCCGACTCTGATATCATCATGCCTGAAGACCTGCCGAGCCACCTTGCCAGGAACAAAAAGATTCCAGATCCCTCAACAAAAACCCTTGAAGAAATAGAAAAGGATCACATTATGGCGGTTTTGGATGAGACCGGCGGCCATCAGACAAAAGCCGCAGAAATCCTTGGTATCCACAGAAAAACGCTCTATAAAAAAATCCATAAGTATAATCTTTTTGAATAAATGGATACCAGGACGACTGCATATAAAAACTCGCAGTTTTTAATCGAACTGGGGTTTTTTGCCCATCCCCCCGAAAAGTACGGCAGGATTTAATTAATTTAGAGAACCCATTATGCCATAATGAATAACAAAAGAAGTCAACGCTTTTATTGACAATCTCCTCGGCGACACACAATAGACATATCTTAACGTACAATAGAAAGCCTTGATCTTGATCGAGTTCTTCATCAAAACTTTCTACTGAATGACTTATCCTAAATTTTAAACTGATCAACGGTAGTTTTAAGCTTTTTGGATAATTCATTCAAATTTTCAGCGTTGTTTTTAATTTGTGATCCGCTCCCTGACATTTCGGAAGAAGACTGGTTAACATTAGCGATGTCCTGTGCGATCTGACTGGCTACACCCGAACTTTGAGTGACATTCTCGGTAACTTCCTGGATTCCTCCGGCTGCCTGACCTACATTTTCGGCGATCTCCTTTGTTGTCACAGACTGTTCTTCCACGGCTGCCGCTACGCTATCAATCATTTCATTTACATCTGTGATTGCAACCGAAATTCCTTCTATTTCAGCAACGGTTTCCTGAGTAGAACCCTGAATGTTCTCTATTTTAGTTTTGATTTCCAACGTTGCTTCTGCTGTTTGCTGTGCCAGGCTTTTAATCTCACCTGCGACAACCGCAAACCCTTTGCCTGCCTCCCCTGCACGGGCTGCTTCAATAGTGGCATTTAATGCAAGCAGATTGGTTTGCTCTGAGATATCATTAATAGTATCAACAACTTTTCCAATCTCCTGGGCAGACTGGCTTAGGAAACTGATTTTTTCAGATGCAGTTTTTGTTTTTGATACCGTCTCATTGCTTGTTACACTTGTTTTCTCAGTATTTTTGGCGATTTCATTGATGGTTGCGGTCATCTCTTCAGCAGAGGCAGATACCATGCTGATATTTGTGGAAGATTGTTCGGCAGCAGCAGCGACAGACGACATCGTCGAACTCATTTCTTCAGCTGCGACAGCCACAGCACTTGAGTTTCCGGCCATCTGTTGAGCCCCTTCAGACATCTGTTCGGAAATGGTTAAAAAACCGGTTGAGGATTGTTCCAGTGTATCGGCATTTTTTGAAATGTCACCAATAATACCCTGTAGTTTTTCAACAAATGAATTGAACCAGTCTACCAGAATGCCTATTTCATCCTTGTTTTTTATTTCAATTCTTTTTGTCAAATCCCCTTCACCACTGGCAATATCCTCCATATTTTTTGCAACAGCATTAATCGGGCTAACAACGGTTCTGTTAATAAAATAAATAATACCCAGAATGAGTATAAAAAAGACGGCGAATAGACCTCCAAAGAGTGTAAAAATCAAGTTCTTGATCGCATTGACATCTTCCATGACAATATTCGCCTTGATTCCGAGAAGATAAAAGCCCACCTTGGTATCGGAAAAACCTTTAAAATTTCCTTTGAAGCTTAGATAACTGTCATCTTTCAGGTGTTCTGATTCAAGAATACGGTTAAATATACCGGGTTTCTGGATATATTCAAAAAACTCATTGTCCACATCTTTCTGATTTAAAAGATAATTGGCGAGTTTGGGTTTCTTTTCCATGCCTTTGGCAATATTCAGGAAAGCATCATCCATAAAATAGAGAAAATCAATATTATACGGTTTTAACGTCCTTTTAATGGAATTGAGTCCTCCTTCAAAGTTAGCAACACCAAGAAATGTTGCACCATCAAGAACCGGGAAAAGTCCTTTAAGCCTTATCCCTTTGGATGACATTTCCATGGCGACAAAAGATTTTTTTGTTGATTTGACGAGGGCATACCCTTTGGAATGAGTGAGCTTTTCGCCAAATTTATCCTTAGCCCAGGATTTGTAAAAGGATTTTAGATCTTTATCTATCAGGTGTACCTGGACGTTTTTGAATCCTGTATTTTCCTTGAAAACTTTGCCAAGTTGTTTTAACACCTTGCTTGCCCTTTCCCTGTCATTTTCCAGAAGTGCTGTTTTTACTTCGGAACTGTTCGCTACCTGAAGGGCATTGGTCTGCCAAACTTTCTTTTTAGCAGCCATTGCAACTTCAAAATTCTGGCGGGCTGACTGAACCGCTTTATTTATCCTGACCTGTTTAACGTTGTTGTAATATACAATGGTAGCAGCAAGGCTAATACAGAAAATTATTATAAATCCGGCAATGGTTATACTTAATAGTTTTGTATTCAATTTCATAATTTTTGACTCCTTTTTAAAGGCAGAGACTGTATATGAGCAGCAATTAGCATGCCATAAATTAAAATTAAGGATAAGTAAATGCTTTTTTGCCTTTTGTCAAGAAACAGCTAAAAACTTTTTATAACTCTGAAAAATATGAAAAATATGCCTCCGTCCTAGAAGGAACACAACATGTTGTGGTCCTTCTGGGACGGGGTGAAGAGCTACTTGGAATGAAAAATAGACATTGATTGCGAAAAATAATTATCGTTAAAATAGACCGGAAAAATTAGGATATGGCTGAATTTGAGTATAGAACACCTGTAA
>PIVS01000513.1 GCA_003353855.1 Desulfobacteraceae bacterium | reverse complement strand
TTGCCCCCACTATTTTTGACAATGTCACAGCAGAAATGACCATTGGCGACGAAGAAATTTTTGGACCTGTCCTCTGCATCAAGCGGGTGGATTCCTTTGAAGAAGGTCTGGCTATAATGAACAACAATAGGTTTGCCAACGGATCTGTTATTTATACCCAGAACGGACATTATGCCCGGGAATTTGCAGAAAGAACAGACGGCGGCATGGTGGGTATTAATGTGGGTATTCCGGTTCCCTTGGGAATCTTTGGTTTTACCGGCCACAAGGATTCCTTTTTCGGAGATCTTCATTGCATGGGGAAAGACGGATTTACCTTTTACACGGAATCCAAGGTTGTTACCCAGACCTGGTTCCCTGAAACCGCTGAAGTTGTCGGCAAGGTAGACACCTGGGACGGAACCATCACCTCCATGCCTGGCAGCAAATAAACCTGACGCCTGATCACCTGACACCGGGCTCAAAATTTGCCTCGGTAAAACCACCCGGTCCCGACGTTATGAAGCAGCTCTATCACTGTGTTTCCAAAATTCTTCAGGACAAGGGGCTTGCCACGGATAAAATATTGGCAGGGTGTGCCAGGTGCGGGGCTTGTTCGGCATTATCGCGACAAGAGTGCCCAAGATCACTGGATCGGCTGCAGGCTTGCAGTTGAAAAAGAGTTCAGAGCCACCAATGCCGGTTCTTACCTGGTCCGGGAAGCCATGAAACGGGTTAAAAAAAAGGGTGTGATATTTTTTTTACGGCCCAGATCCAGGAGAAAAATCCGGAATGTCTGATCATGCTGGGCGGCGCTCCTGTAACATTTCAGCCTTCGGGCCGCAGGGGTAAGGTGCCCAAGGGGTGCAACATCATAGAGGCCTCAAGGCTCATCGGTGTTGATATCGAAGCCCTTTGCGGTGAAACAAAAGTGTGTGGAAAATGTATTGTCCGTATTGAAGAAGGTCATTTTGAAAAATACAATATCCAGTCATCCATGGAAAATGTCTCCCCCTGGAATGAAGAGGTTGAAGCAAAGTTCATTAATCTTGAAAATAAGGCCAAAGGATTCAGGCTCGGATGTGTGGCCAAGATAGAGGATGATATCCTGGTCCTTGTGCCCGAGGAATCCCGTGCCGGCAAACAGGTGGTTTCCAAGGCAGCCCGTGACATTGCCATTCCCAATCTTGCCCAACAAAGTCAACACCGCAGCAGAATGGATGTTTGATAATTTTTATCTCCAATAAGATTTAATAGTGAGCTTGCTTCATTTGATTGAGCTTGGGCAGATATAATGAAATATTCCTTTACACAATTTTTAAATACTGATACTAATGTTATTTAAAAATTTTCATCGTTTCCGGATGTATACCTTACCAGTTCGTATGGTATCCAAGTCTGCGCAATAACCAAAATAAAAACAAAGAGGAATAAATATGGACAGATTAAAGCAAAAGGAAGTCTTATCTATACTCGTTTTTTTCTTATTTTTACTTTTCAGTTCCAATATATATGGGGATGTTGATTTAACGACACTTAGGCAAAAGAACCTTGATGTTCAACCCCAAGATGTCGCCTCATCGGAAGACGGAAAGATGATCTTTATTCTGTCCCAGGGAGAATTGATAATTTATTCATCTGAAGATGATGAGATTGTCAGTCGTTCCGCTATTGATACCTCTTACGACAAAATAGCCTATTCTGGACAAAATAATACCCTAGTACTGACCAGCCGGTCTTCAAAATTACTCAAAATTATCCATGTTGAACAGATATATGAAATATCGCTATCGGGTCTGCCCTTTAAAGGGGCTGTCGATGCGCCGGTGACCATTGCAGTTTTCGATGATTACCAGTGACCTTATTGTGCTCGTTTGGAGCCTTTCTTCCGGCAGTTGTCGGACAAGTATAAAGATCAATTAAAAATTGTTATAAAACATTTCCCCCTAAGGAATCATGAATTTGCCCATAAAGCTGCTCAGGCAAGCCTTGCTGCCAATGAGCAGGGAAAATTCTGGGAATATCATACTAAATTATTCGAGAATTACCAGTCTATCAATGATGATAAACTGGTACAGATTGCCGGGGAATTAAAGCTTGATATGGATAAATTCCAGAGCGATATGAATTTGCCGAATATTCAGCGTATCATTAGCAGGGATATGCAAAATGGAAGGAGAATCGGTGTTAAAGGAACTCCGACAATTTTTATGAACGGCAAACGGACAATCTTTAGAAATCTTAATGACATTATAGAGAAAATTGATTCCGAGTTAAAAAGAAATAACAAAACGCTTTGACAAATCGACAAGTTTTTGGGGAACGTCAAATGACGCTATACTCATACCTTTCTGGATTCATAATTTAATACTTCTTGCTTTGCTGTCATCCTCAGTTATCTGGCCTGCCCGCGCATTGTTACCGATTGACAGGTGGTAGCATGGAAAAAGGGCCTGCCGGATCAGTCATCCTTGCAGTGATTTTTTGTACACGTTCAGAAAAAAGATCCCATTGGCTAACTACTTCCTGTGGAATGCTATCTTGAGGCAGGCCTGGATATCAAAGGACGGTTGAAAAAATACGATAAAGTTATGGAAAAAATTGGGCGGCTCAAACAGAAATATTCCAAAGCATCCAAACTTTATGAAATAGATGTTTCTAAAAATAAAAAAACTGGAAACGCAGTTAAACTCAACTGGACTCGCAGAGCCGAGCCGGATACAAAAGATGGTTTTCCCGGGGTATATTGCCTTAGAACGAGTCACAAGAATCTTGATGAAAAATTACTCTGGCGAACTTATACAATGTTGACAGATTTGGAAGCAGTTTTCCGTTCACTGAAATCTGAACTCGGAATGCGGCCGGTTTTTCACCAGGCTACAGAACGTGTAACTGGTCAGGTTTGAGGGAGCAACTGACAGGTCAAAATAGAATCATAGTTTCCATGCATTGTAAAAATGATAACGTGGTGCATGTGAGAAAAAGCACTTGGCCTGAGCCAAGACAACAAGAAATTTATTCTGCTTTGGGGATATGTTCCTTCCCGGGCGAAACGCTCAAGAAAACAATAAACAAATGTAGTGCCATAACAGACAATTTGAAAATGTAATAGACTGTAATTATAAAGAATTTTAATCCATAGTCGAAAAGATGGGTTAAAGAAATCTGAACGTTGGAAGCTTTTCGCTGAGAGGCCCGTTTCGACTACCCTCCTTATTGTCTTGCTGTCAGCAATGTTTCTTTGGTCATACATACCGGTTCCAGACTTTGTGAAACTAACATATCGAGTGGTTGGAAGTATCTCCACTGTCAGACTCCTGGGTAGCGATGATCAAATCCATGGCCCTCGTGCTTCCCATTGATAACCGCATTCGTTGCATTGTTTAAACATTTTAAATCAATTTTTGTCTAATTTTATTATGTATTGAATCCTAAACCGATATTTGACTAAAATCATCTATTTTGTTATGAAAAATAGACTGTTGGACTATTTACGTCATTGACTCTATTGTATTATGGAATCCATGTAGCCCAATGTTCGTTTCATAACCATTAATCCCTAACCAGAACAATGAGGAGGCAAAACGTATGTCAAAACAGAGGTTGATCGATGCTTACAGGGGTAAGCGAACTGAGTCAGCGC